>CAZZJG010000125.1:0-2912 GCA_964654395.1 uncultured Candidatus Izemoplasmatales bacterium | reverse complement strand
TTTACACCCCATGTGTTTTCAGTATAGGGCAAGGCGATAAAACCTTTATTTAAAGCACCCAACAGATCTTTGTGATTGTAAACGGTAGAAGTCCAAATATAGTGATTATCAGAATAGGGATAAATAATTTCATCTGCCACTACCGCATTATGTTTATCAGAAACATCATATAAACTAATTTTAAGACCTTGTGTTCCACCATCATTATCACCATATCCGATTCCTAGCATATAGTTTTCATTGAGTGGTTGTAAATAGTCACTAAAACCTGGAAGGATTAATTCAGACAGTTTTTTAGGTTCATAAGGATTTGATAAATCAATTACGTAAAACGGGTCTGTCCGAAGAAAAGTTACAACATAAGCATACTCACCAACAAAACGTACAGCTTGAACAGATTCCCCTGGTTTTCCTAAATCATCAAGTGTAGCGAGGATATGGAGGTCCATATCAAGAATCATTAACCGATTATCAATAGTGTCATCTTCCACAAAATTCCACCACCACCAGTTATTTTCTGTAGTAACAATTCGTACAGTTCCATCTCGTTCATCCATGGAAAACTGATCGAGGGTGGTCCCAGGAACATCACCAATTGCTCCGACACCAACTGATCCATTTTCAATAGCGACTCTGATGATAGAAGTAGATATTTCATATGGTGATTCCTTCGGCATAAAATCAGTGTCTCCATTTGTGATTGCTTGGTCGAGTTCGCGAAGAACTAGTTCATTGAAATGCCACTTTGTACTTGTTAAATAGATGTTTTCTGTGGAAACATAGAGATTGTAACCACCTTCACCAAGTATTACTTGTGTTGATATTGTTTCATTGTCAAGCGATAGTCCAAAAAATGTTGTAAAGGTGGAAGGGTTTGTACCTTCGTTATAGACAATTTCATTGTACGATAAAGACTGTTTGTTTTCTCCAATTTTATAATATGGAAGATAATTATCTAGGGTTACTTTTGTCTCTTCTTGGTCGATATAGTAGAAAGGAATATATTCATTAGTTACAATATATAAATCATCCCCAATTTTTCTAGAACCTACATAATAACCACTAAATTCATAGCGCTGTGCGAGAGAAAAATCAGTTTTCGAATATTCAAAAACTACTGTCGCGCTATGACTTTGATACCATTCACAAAGATAGATATCGGTGATAGAATCTTCTGAGTCGCTTTTGTATTCGATGTCACATGTATCGTAATAATAGTAACTACCAATTATCAGTAAGCGATCTTCATCCACGTACATACCATTAAAATAAAGATGTTCATTTTCATTTAACAGTTCATCAAGATGTATTTCTTTTACCATAGATAAAGCGTTATACTCATCTTGCACGGTGTAGGCAAGCATGATTTGGATAGTATCATAATTCGCGACATATAAAAATTTACCATCAGTTAAAACATTGTCCATTTCATCAACGCCTTCAACTTGATTATTAGTTTGTGAATAATCATCACTTCCAGCGCTTGGTGTTAGGTCACCAGTTTTTTCCATCGCTGCATCTTCAAACATAAAGATACCGCTATTCCATCTAGCTAAATCTTGTTTCTTTTTGAATGTATGATACAAATACAAAAGGTCATCACTTGATTCAATGTTAATGTCCGATGTTTGATTTAACAAACAAACGCTTTCTTCTAAATGATAGCCTTCCGCACATGCTGGGATAGGTTCCACTTCAAATAAGCTACAACCCGAAAGAAGCAACACACTAAATAATGCGAATAACCATTTTTTCATAATATTCACCTCGCTATTTGCTTACAGTTTCATTGTAATATGTTTGGTGAAAATTGTCATGCTTTTACAATAAGGTGCAATAAGTTAGATGCAAGATGCATTTTTTGATTTATACAACCCATTTTCTGTTATAATAAAAATATAAAAAATATAAAAAAGGAAGACGATTATGAAACAAGTAGCTATCATTGGAACAGGGCCTGCCGGTATGGCAGCTGCTCAAGTACTTGCGCAAGCGGGAATAAATGTGACGATGTTTGAAAAAGCAGATCGGCCTGGAGGAATATTAATGTACGGCATTCCCCATATGAAACTAGATAAGCACAATGTCATTAAAAAGGCTAAAGGTTTAGAAAATTTGGGAATAAAATTTATTCTAAACACTAACGTCAGTAAAAAAGACATTTCAAAGACGATTAAAAACCAGTTTGATGCAACGCTAATTGCGACAGGCGCAGAAAAAGCACGAGATATTGAGATAGATGGAAGACACCTAAATAATATTTATTTTGCGATGGAATACCTTACAGATAATACTAAACACCTACTTGATAAAACTCCCTTACAAATAGACGCTAAGGATAAGAAAGTTGTAATCATCGGTGGTGGTGACACCGCAAATGACTGCGTTGCTACTGCTTTATCGCAAGGCGCATCTGCAGTATTACAGCTTGAAGTAGCGAATAAAGATCAATCAAGAAAGAAAAATGCATATGGTTTTAATGAAGATAAAATTCGTCTATACCAAAAAACCGCAGTACGTTTTCTTAATAAAGATGGTGACGTCGCAAAAGTAATTACCGATGATGTTTCTATTGTACGCGACTCCTCCGGAACAAAAATGGAGTTTAAAAATAATCATGGCGAACTAGAAGCTGACCTTGTCATTGTTGCAATTGGGTTCTTAGGGCCACTAGAAGAAGCACTAGAAGCTTTTGACGTTCAATTTGACCGAAATCTTTATCATAAGGATAGCCAAGTTTTTACGACAAACCAATCGGGAATATTTATTTGTGGCGACGCAAGAAGAGGTCCAAGCCTTATCAAATGGGCAATTATGGAAGGCAAACTAGCTGCAGAAGAAATTATCAAGTACTTAGCCATTTAAAAAAGGGCCATGCCCTTTATTTCTTGTTTTTGTTTTGTTTATGATAT
>CAZZJG010000124.1:0-2933 GCA_964654395.1 uncultured Candidatus Izemoplasmatales bacterium | reverse complement strand
ATAGTATACTCTCTTATGCTGAGTTATGGAGCGCACTTGCCTATACTGACGAAGATCCCAATAACCCAAATAACGTAATACTGATTTACTCCCTTACCTCTATCGATGAAACTATGAATGGTGGCGACAGTGACGAATGGAACAGAGAACACGTTTGGCCAACGTCACATGGCGAACTAGACGGCACTCCCGCATATACCGATTTACACCACATCAGGCCATGTTATGTAACTGTAAACAGTCGCAGAGGAAACCTTGACTTTGATGAAGGAGGATCATTAGTTCCAGGAACGACCGATGCATACATAGACGCAGATTCTTTTGAACCACCCGATGAAGTAAAAGGAGATATTGCAAGAATGTTATTTTATATGGCTGTCCGATATGAAGGAGATGTCGCTGGTGAGCTTGATTTAGAAATAAATGACTTTGTCAATAACGATGGCCCATACATCGGTCGCATAAGTGTTCTTCTTTTATGGAATGAAATGGATCCGCCTGATACATTTGAACAAACGCGAAACGATCGAATCGAAGAACTCCAAGGAAATCGTAATCCATTTATTGATTACCCAGAGTTTGCAGAATACATTTTTTCCGATAATCAGGATTGACAATCCTGATTTTTTTCTTTACACACCCACACTGTTTCAAGTATAATATAAGGTCACATAGGAGGTGCTATTATGTTTCAAGTCACCATTAATGGTAATACCAAGCAGTTCAATCAGCCAATACGTGTGAAAGATTTAATTATCGATGAAAAAAAGCAGTATCCAGTGGCTAAAGTAAACAATCGTTTGCGCGAATTATCCTATCGCTTTTCTTATGATGCAAATGTGCAGTTTCTTACACTTAAACATCCAGAAACAATAAAAGTGTATGAAGCTTCATTAAGGTACTTAGTCGCAATGGCGTTTTTCAACCTATATCCTGATTATAAAATCAAATTTAAATATTCTGTTTCAAGATCTATCTTTTGTTATGTAACTAATCAAGAAGACATAGTAATTGGCGAAATCCTTTCAAACATCCAACAAGAAATGAATCGTTTAATAAATGAGGATTTACTTTTTAAACGCGTTGTTGTAAGTAAACAAGAAGCAAGAGCGTTTTATAAAAAGCATAATTATCAAGACCGCATTGATGCCTTAGAGTATCGCCCTGAACACACTGTACATCTTTACGAGTGCGGCGGATACCGCAACTATATGTATAGTTATATGGTACCTAGTACTGGTTATCTCTCACAATTTGAACTATTCCCATTTGATGTTGGTTTTCTTATTCGTTATCCGCGCGCAGAATCAAGTGGTACTGTTCCACCATACCGCGCAGCGCCAAAATACATTGACACTTTGCGCCGCGCAAGCGTATGGGCAGATATTGTTGATGCCGGATACATTGCAAGTTTAAACCGTCATGTTACGCAAAATGATGTAGTTGATTTCATCCATATGTGCGAAGCAAAACATAATGCGATGCTTACTGAAATTGGTGATCTCATTTCTAACAATCGAAAACAAATACGACTCATTGCTATCGCAGGACCATCATCCAGTGGTAAAACTACCTTCAGTAACCGCCTTAGAATCGAACTTATGACCCGTGGTATGAAACCCATACGTATTAGTTTAGATGACTATTACTTGGAACACGATAAAATCCCAAAAGAACCTGATGGGTCAATTGATTTAGAATCAATCCATGCACTAGACGTACAATTGTTCAACAAAAACATGATTGATTTAATTGACGGTAAAGTAGCTCATCTACCGCTGTTTGATTTCATTACAAAAAAACGTTCAGGATATCGCGCCCTGCAGGTGGATGAAGACCATCCAATCATCATTGAAGGTATTCACGCATTAAACAGCGAAATGACAAAAGGCATATCTCCTGAACAAACCTTTAAAGTGTTTATTAGTCCGCAACTTCAACTAAACCTAGATGATCACAATCCAATAAGTATCTCTGACCTTCGCTTGCTTAGGCGAATTGTACGTGATAAACAATTTAGAAACGCAAGCGCATTACGAACTATATCAATGTGGGAAAGCGTTAGAAAAGGTGAATTTAAATGGATTTATCCGCACCAAGAACACGCTGATTACGTATACAATTCAGGACTTCAATATGAACTTAACATTTTGAAAAAACACGCACTGCCAACGTTAAAAGACGTTCCTAATGATAGTGAATACTTTATGACAGCTAATCGTTTAATCAAATTCCTCAAGTATTTTGTTGATATTGAAGACCACCATGTACCAAACAATAGCTTACTACGTGAATTTATTGGTGGAAGTTGTTTTAGAGAAGAGTGAATAAAAAAATCCCTCCCAAGTAATGGGAAAGGATTTTTTTATTTATCAGTCTTTAACATAAAACAAAGCGCAAACAATCTATTCTTCACGCGCAAATTGTTCTAGTTGCTTACCATCCATCCGGTAAGGTATCCATCCATGAAGCGCTCTAGCACCCAATTTTTCATAAAAACGAATCGACGGTTTATTCCATTCAAGACAATCCCATTCAAACCGCATACAACCTCTTTCTAAAGCGGTTTTTGCGAGATACTTTAAAACCATCTTCCCAAATCCTTTACCACGCTCAGAATCGATAACATAAAAGTCTTCTAAATGCAACGTTGGTCTGGCTAAGAAAGTAGAGAACTTAAAGTAATATACCGCAAAGCCAATTGGTTTATCATCCCTTCTAAGAAAAATTACTTCTGCGTGATTTTGGTCAAAAATGTGCTGCTCAATATCATTGACAGTAGCCTTAACTTCTTTTGCCATGCGTTCATATTTTGCAAGCTTCATAATAAAATCTAAAATTATCGGTGCTTCTTCTCTCCTCGCTTTTGTGATTGTCACTTCACCCATAAGTTCATCTCCTTCATTTTACTTTTGTACCCTAAGAATATCATT
>CAZZJG010000123.1:0-2938 GCA_964654395.1 uncultured Candidatus Izemoplasmatales bacterium | reverse complement strand
TCATACATTGAGTTTGTTAGTTTTAAGATAATCTCATTTTTAATCGAAGCAATTCTTTGTTCAATAACGAATTTGACAGTTTCAACTTCAATGGGCGCAAATTCATAGAATAAATCCATCAACTCTTGTCTTCGTGATAGTGGTAAATCAAGTTCATCGATGGGTTTATATTCTAATACAAGGAACTGATCTCGTTCTTTAAATACGATTGGTTCAACGGTAAAGTTGTATATTACACCTACTTGTATTGTCGCCTTTTTAGGGACACGCAATGTATATCCTTGTTCATCTTCAGCGATAGCTCTAATTGTATCTGTATCATATGTTGTTTCGTTGAATGATTCTACTTTCGCAAACATTGTGTTTTTCATTCAAACACCTACTTCCGTTTCAAAATGGAAACACCGATATCATCAACTACGATTTTTGTAATGATACGTCTTGTTTTCTTGATGCCATCATAAATTAATATATAACGTCCGTCAAGAGGAATGGTTTCTTTGATGGTATTATTTTTAAAGATGACAAGCAGTTCTTCTTCGGGCATACGCAAATGATAAAGAATCGTTCCTGTACTTTCTGCGTTAATCTGCACAACATCTCTTATTCTTGAAGGCGCAGTTAAACGGAATAAATCGTATTTTTTACGGAGGCGAATTAATTCTTTAATTCCTTCAATATCCTGCCAGTTTTCATCAACGAGGGTCCAGTCTATTTGATTAATTGTGTCAGGAGATTTATACGAGTTTTCATCCCCTTGTTTTGAGCGATAAAACTCTTGACCTAAGTGTAAGAAGGGTACTCCTTGTGATAGGATAACCATACTTGTTGCGAGTTTTTGTCTTTTTTTCCGTTCCTCTTCGCTAGCTTCCGGTAATGCAACTAATGCTTTATCATAGAAAGTGTTGTTGTCATGACATTCTACGTAGTTAATTGATTGCCCGGGGTAGCGAAACAAGAATTTGTTTAGACAGCTACCCATAATAACGTTTTTAATATCATCGAATTTAGCGCTACTTCCAAGGGCGTACCCTTTTTGTTTGAGATCAAATGTTGCCCCTTTGATTAACTCGCGGCATTTATCGTTAAAATGCCCTATATTAAAGAGTAAATGTCTGTTGTACATGTGTGAGGCCATATGGTCGCCGATAACTGTAGGAATCCGCCACCCTTCGCCATAAACAATTATATCGTTACGATAGCGGTCAAGTTTTTGGCGTAATGTGTTCATAGTTTTGATATCAATTAGTCCCATTAAGTCAAAACGGAAACCATCCATTTTATATTCTTTAGCCCAAAACAAGACACTGTCAATGATAAATTTACGTATCATTCTCCGTTCGGTCGCTAAGTCATTTCCACAACCGCTACTGTCAGTCATAATTCCTTGATCATCATAGCGGTATGCGTAACCCGGTACAATTTTCTCAAATGGGAAATGTTTATGGTTGTATACGTGATTAAACACGACATCCATAGTAACACGCAAGCCTTGAGCGTGGATGTCATCAACTAGTTTTCGCATTTCGTTAATGCGTTGATAGGGATTTTCTGGGTCTAATGAATATGACCCTTCTGGTACATTGTATTGTCCAGGATCATAACCCCAGTTATAGGTCTTATTCGGGTTTGTTTCATCAACTGACATGTAGTCGAAAATTGGCATTAACTGAATATGGGTTATGCCTAATTCTTTAATATAGTCAAAACCGGCTGGGTGTCCGCCTGGTGTCTTTCTGCCGCTTTCGGTGAAACTGGCGTACTTACCAGGATGTGTAGCGTTGATTGTCGGTGATATCGTAAGGTCACGAATATGTGTTTCATAGATTACTGCATCTGTGGGATTCCCAGAAAAGCGGGGACGTTGATGGTTCATTTTATATAGTCTAGACGTATCAATTACATAACTGTATTCCCCGTTGGCGTTAGATGATATGGCATATGGGTCTGTTAAGACTCTTTCTTTTCCATTGACATAGCTGATATAACGATAACGATATCCCTCATAGTCACCACGAAGGCGCAAATACCAAACGCCTTGGTTATCGTATTCCATTGGAACAACTTCGCGCTTACCTTCTGGTGAAATTATCTCGAGTTTGACATATTTCGCAACAGGTGTCCATATTTTGAACTTTGTGCGGTCTTTTCGGTATGAACTACCTAAATCAGTTTCTTCGTAATAATAGATATCATCAAATAGTTCTGTACGGACAATCTTACCAGTATAAAGCTCACAGCTTTCACTGCGATCATCAAAAACGTGATACATGTGATTAAGCAGAATGTACCCATCAAAACGTGTAACATATTTACGTTCTGTCCCATTCATTTCTGAGGAAATGATTTCAAGTTCAATTTCTTCATCGTGGCCTACTACGGTGAATGATTTTACAAAATCTGTTCGATAATCCGCAGGTACTAAGATTGTAATTAGATTAAAATCGTCTAGATAAGAATAAAATTTACTCATTGTCATCTCCTATTGATTGTAAGTATTGCACCTTCTTGAGTGCGTGTTTCTTTAATATTTCATATTTATTTTCTAAGTTATGATTGAGTACTTGTAGCAGTAAATCATCAATAATCATACCTATGAAACGGGCGTTTTTTATTGGCGTTTCTTTCATGATATGTTCACCTTTAAATGCGAGGTCGCAAACATCATGAACGGGCATATCATCCCAAAGGGAGCGGATTTGTTTTTCTTTGTCTTCATATCCCATTAAGACATTGATTTTGTTTGTGAGAAGACAAATATCAAGTTTATTTGAAAACAAAATCATTTTATTAAAGTCGTCTTTTTTAGTTATTTCATGTAAATCAATAACACGCTTGATAAGATATAATTGTTTTTTGCATAGACGCCAATAGTCGTTTATGCCTTCTAAAAAGAAACAGATAAAGAAAAATTCTGTTGGTTGAAGGAAATCATTCC
>CAZZJG010000122.1:0-2968 GCA_964654395.1 uncultured Candidatus Izemoplasmatales bacterium | reverse complement strand
TTTTCAGTCCGTTCTAGTGCGAGTTTAGATATATGTCATATTTCTTCTGTTCCCGGCCATAACTCAACAAACACACCGAATTTTTCCACACGTGTTACTTTACCACTATATACTTCGCCAGGTTTAGCTTCACGCACAATATCTTCAATCATCGCGATAGCTTGATCAATATATGATACATCGCTATGCATGATGTAAACACGTCCATCTTGTTCAATATCAACCTTGACGTCATTACATGATTCGATGATATTAGTAATAACTTTTCCTCCTGGTCCGATGACATCACGAATTTTATCTACGTCAATTTGAATCATTTTTACTTTTGGAGCATACCGACTAACTTCTTTACGTGGCTCACTAATAATTTGATTCATGTGATCAAGAATTTCAAGGCGTGCTTTACGAGCTTGCGCTAAAGCTTCACGCATAATTTCATCGCTTAGACCATCAACTTTAATATCCATCTGCAAAGCAGTAATACCATCTTTTGTTCCAGCAACTTTAAAGTCCATATCGCCATAATGGTCTTCCATACCTTGAATATCTGTAAGTATTGTGTAATCATCGCCTTCTTTAATTAAGCCCATCGCGATACCAGCTACTTGTGCTTTAATAGGAACACCTGCAGCCATCAAGCTCATAGATCCTGCGCAAATAGTAGCTTGTGAGCTTGAACCATTAGACTCGAGAATTTCACTTACAACACGTACAGTATAAGGGAACTCTTCTTCTGAAGGCATAACTTGCTTCAAAGCGCGTTCACCAAGCATACCATGACCTATTTCGCGACGTCCAGGAGCCCCATAACGTCCTGTTTCACCCACAGAATATTGCGGGAAGTTATAGTGTAACATAAATGTTTTCTTTTCGATTTCCGCTTCCATTCCGTCAATAATCTTGTATTCTGACATACTACCAAGCGTTGTAATAGCGAGAGCTTGTGTTTGACCACGAGTGAACATCGCACTACCATGCGTAAGTTCAAATAAATCTATTTGTGAATCAAGTGGTCTAATTTCATCAACCTTTCGTCCATCAGGGCGAATCTTATCTTTGGTAACAAGACGGCGCATTTCATTTTTAACTATTTCCGTACAAATATCGTTAATGTCAGACAACAATAACCCTCGGTCATAGCGATCAAGATGCATATTTGCCATTTCATATTCTTGTTTGATGCGATCTTTTATAGCACTTATAGCTTCGCCTCTAGCGAGTTTTTCTTCAATGCGGACAGCTTCAATGAGTTCCTGCCCCACTTTTTCCGTAATTTCTTTACGAAGAGATTCATCAATCGTTTTGATTTTATAATCTCCGTCTGGTTTACCTACTTCAGCAATAATCTCTTCTTGGAAAGCAATTAACTTTTTAATCCAATCATGGCCAAATTTAATGGCATTTAACATCGTTTCTTCATCTACTTGATTAGCAGATGCTTCGACCATATTTACAGCATCTTTAGTTCCGGCGACAGTGAGTTCTAGCTCACTTACTTCCAGTTCTTCCTGCGTTGGGTTAACAACGAATTGTCCATCGATTAACCCGACATTGACACCCGCAATCGGTCCGTTAAACGGAATGTCACTGATGCATAACGCTAAACTGCTTCCAAACATGGCAGACATTTCTGGTGTATAGTCCGTATTCGCACTCATAACGTTGTTGATGATTTGTACATCATACTTAAATCCGTCGGGAAACAAAGGACGTATTGGACGGTCAATCATTCTTGCCGTCAACGTTTCATGATCGCTAGGTCTTCCTTCACGTTTCATGAAACCACCAGGAATTTTCCCGGCTGCATACATCTTCTCCTGATAGATTACCATTAACGGAAAATAGCTCATTGTTGTTGGCTCTTTCGATACTGCGACAACTGATAGTACGGCGGTACTTTCATAGCGCACAAGCAAAGCACCAGCTGCTTGCTTCGCCATTTCGCCGACTTCAACAACCAATTTCCTTCCGTTAAAATCCATTTCAAATGTTCGTTTCATTTGTGTTCTTTTCCTCTTTTCTCTTTTCTTTTATCCAATTCGTTATTGTAACACATCTTCCAACAAAATGGTAGGATTTGACCAAAAAAAGAAACGCGTCAAACGCGTTTATTTTCGTAACATCTTATATCCACCATAAATCGGTTTTATATCATGTACCGTAATAACAACATCACGCTCTAAAGAACGCACCATTTGCACAGTTTGATTAATGCGTTTTCGCGGAACATGCATAAACAAAATCTCCCTATCATCACTCATACCATGAGCATTTACACTCGTTACCGCAAGTCCACTTTGCCGCAATTGATTAGCTAGGCGAAGTCCATCTCGTTTATGAGCAATAACTTCTACACTAACATCACCAATCGCAAAAATGCTTTCAACCACACTACCCACATAATTTCCAACCGCAAATCCAAGCGCGTACACAACAATTTTAAATGGATCTTTTGTGATATCTTGCAATACAGCACTAACGACAATAACCCATATAATTACTTCTACAAACCCAATTAAAGCTCCCATTAACCGTTGTTCTTTTGTAATCAAAACAATTCTAAGTGTTTGTAAACTAACTTCAAAAACCTTAATTACAAAAATCAAAAAGTAGAGCACCCAAGCATTCATCCGCGCACCTCTTCTCTTAAATCACCATCATTATAACCTTTACTTGCCGCGTGTCAAACACATTTTTTTCAATAGACAATAAAAACGTTTTCAATATTTTTTAGGTTTTATTAAGCTCTTTAAAATAAGCAAAAGTTACTTTGATTATACCAGTAATAGGTATTGCCAATATAACACCACTAACGCCAAATAAACTTCCGAAAAAGATAAAACTACTTAATACAAGGAGAGGATGCATATTTACTTCTTTTCCCATTATATAAGGTTGCAATAACCCTCCTTGCAAACCCTGTAATATAATATTTAAAACAATTAGCCCAATAAACGACCATTGCCCA
>CAZZJG010000121.1:0-2985 GCA_964654395.1 uncultured Candidatus Izemoplasmatales bacterium | reverse complement strand
CGGTCTACTTCAACCTCATATTCTTGAGAATATATCTTTGTAATTAATACATCTGATGTATGCAGTTCTTGTGTTAAAAAATCATAAATATCAGAGCTAATCATCCTAATAGAGCGTGTTTCTAGTACGTTTTCAAAAATATCTTTCGAATACTCATTAGCCCACTTTATTTGATACTGTTGGTCATAGATAATAATGCCAATTGGAAGGTCATTCGCAATTCGTTTTTCAACAATATCTTTGCGTGACACTATATCTTTTAACTCATCTACTTTTCGTGTCAACCATTGTATTTTTAATAACCTTTTACGTTCCACGACAAAGAGTACATACGCAGCAGTAATACTAAGTATGCATAGAGTTGTAACTGATGATAACAACGTCATATCAGATAATCTAACATTTAGATAAATAGCAAAAATAAGCAACAATATTACGACAAAGATGTGAAAAGGTTTAGTCATATGAATCACCTCAATCGATTAACCATATTATACCATAACACTTATGCTTTGAAAAGTTAAGAAAAGGACTCCAAATGAGTCCTTTATTCTTTAATAAATGGAAGTAACGCCATATGACGAGCGCGTTTAATAGCGATAGCGAGTTGCCCTTGATATCTAGACTTCGTACCTGTCACACGACGAGGAAGGATTTTGCCTCGATCGCTGATAAAGCGCTTAAGTAAATCTACGTCTTTATAATCAATGTAAGTTATATTATTTTCTGTAAAATAACAACGTTTCTTACGGCGTTTACGATAATTACCTCTAGCCATTTCAATTCCTCCTTTTTGTTAGAATGGAAGGTCATCTTCCGAGACATCAATTGATGGTGTCTTCGGTTGCTCAGATTTAACATTAGTTTTTGTTTCACTTTGATAGTCATATGGAGTTTGTGGTTGATATTCTGAATTAGCATTTTCGCCACGTGGTTCAAGAAATTGAACACTATCACATACAACGTCTGTTGTGTAAACACGTTTTCCATCCTTGTCATCATAAGAACCTGTCTGAATGCGCCCTTCAACACCAACAAGGCTTCCCTTTCGCACGAAACGAGCCACCACTTCAGCCTGTCTACGCCAAGCGATGCACTGAATAAAATCAGCTTCTCTTTCGCCATTAGCGCCACTAAATGTGCGATTCACAGCGATAGTGAAACGGGTATAGGGAATATTGCTTGTGGTATATTTGAGTTCTGGATCTCTAGTTAAACGTCCGACAAGTACACAACGGTTAATCATGGTTTACACACTCCCTTTTGTTTAACGTTCGTCACGAATAATCAGATAGCGAATAATGTCTTCGCGGATGCGAACAACACGGTCGAATTCAGCACGTGCTTCTTCGCTGCATCTGACATTCAGCACGACATAGTAACCTTTTTTATATTTCTCGATTTCATAAGCAAGGTCACGCATACCCCATTCGTTTTGTTCCAGAATTTCACCACCACGTGATGTAATAATTTCATTCAACTCATTAATCACGTTTTGACGTTCTTCTTCTGGTACAGTAGGACGAATGATGTACATAATTTCGTACTTTCTCATTGTTTTCCCTCCTTTTGGTCTAATGGCTGCCTAGGCAGCAAGGATGAGCTATACTCATGCCCGGCTATTATAGCACATCGCACGAATGCATGCAAGTGTTTGTTTATATAAATTATACCGTTAAAACGCTGCTTAAACAAGATTTACTTCTTCAAGTTATTTACTTTATCTAGCGCCGCAAACAAATCTAACTGCATCTCTCTAATAACGCTATGGCCAACAGGATATTCATGGTATGAATCAGTAGGTCTTTTGTATTGGTCAAAAAACATCTTTTGCGCTTCATGTGGCACAATATCATCCTCTGTTCCAACAAACACATGTAAACTATCATAAGTTAGTTCTTCTACGTGAAGAATTGGATTCATCGAATCGATATAATCCAACTGTTCTTTCGTAAAGGTGATATCAGCTTCTGCGCTTACGCCTTTTGCGGCATACTGAGCTTGTGATTTAAAATCCGGGGTGCTAATAACAGGAAATAACCCCTTAATGTGATTCGTCTTCATCGCCGTATAATAAGCAATCATCCCACCAAGACTAACGCCAACAATATCAAATTTATCAAACTTATCTGCATATCTACTTCTAAATAGACGAATAATATCAAATGATGTTTTTTTAATCACGGTCATCACTTCTTCAAGACGCTCTTTTGAAGACCCTGTAATATAAGGTTCTTCAATTCTTTCACCATGTTTATATGCGTCAATCGCAACCGCTAGATACCCTCTTCTCGCAAGTTCAATGCCGAGATAATCACAGCCATATTCTTTCGTAGACTCATAACCGTGCTGGAGGAATACTAACGAATGTGGTGCTACATTTTCTTGATAATATTCAAGCAACGGGATGCCATCTATATTTGTATGATTAAGTATTACTTTCATGTTTATTCAACTCCCTTAGTAATTCACACAACGCATATTGAACAGAATGTTCACGTATTTTGTTGCGATCGCCAGTAAATTGTTGTTTTCGCACAAATGTGCGCGATCCTATGGAAAAACCAAAATATACTAATCCTATTGGTTTTTCCTTTGACCCACCAGTCGGTCCTGCAATTCCAGTCACGCTAATTGCAACGTTACTTTCTGTTATCTTCTGTAAATTAGTAACCATTTCTAACGCGCACTCTGCGCTTACAGCGCCAAATGCATTCAACGTCTCATTACTTACATGTAGTCGCCTCATCTTTGCTTCATTCGCATAAACAATGAATCCTTCTTTAAATACAATAGAAGATCCCGGAACATTTACAATAGTAGACGCTAAAAGACCACCAGTACAGCTTTCAGCGAAAGAAATCGTCCATTCTTTATTTGAAAGCGTATCAACTACTACCTTTTCAAGTTCTCTATCATCATCTGTATAAACATAAGGAGCAAACTCTTGCATAAAATCAGACACAGCCTTTGTTAGTAAATCTT
>CAZZJG010000120.1:0-3037 GCA_964654395.1 uncultured Candidatus Izemoplasmatales bacterium | reverse complement strand
GATATAGCTGTAGACGTCTGAAACATAGGTGATGCAATCACTGTAAAAGTGATTGGTATCGATGAACGAGGACGGATTGACTTATCACGTAAAGCTACTCTACCTAAACCAAAACATTTGGAAGAAAAAAAAAGAAACGCATCATAAAAGAGAGCGTAAATTCGTGAAAAAAGATAAAAAAGACTAATAATAATGTTTTGTTGTAAGTGATATTTTTAGTAAAATACAATTTAGTGACATAAATTGGCATATGGCTGGGCAATCGAGCGGAAACGTTAGGAAAGTCCATGCTAGCACAGGCTGCGATGCCTGTAGTGTTTGTGATAGAGGAAACAATAACTCTATGCGCGCCTTAGGCGTGACGGCTGGGAGGCCACCTGTCAAATGGTGGTAGTACCTGTAAAAGTGCCACAGAGACGAGCTGGGTGGGAAACCACTCAGGTGGAACGGGTAAACCCCACAAGCTAGAAACCCAAATTATGGTAGGGGCACTCCTGCGCGGGAATTGAACCGACAAAGGAGCTGCATATGCAGAGATAAATGATTGCCACCTGTTTTACGGGTACAGAACATGGCTTATAGGCCATATGCCAATCAAAAAAAGAGATGACTAGCTCATCTCTTTTTCATTAATCTTTCCGGTGAATTGTATGGACCACATTTTGTTTATCAAAATCATCTGTGTTAGAAAACGAACGTGTTTGTAACATGTAGCGTTCATTTAGGTGGAGAAACAATTTAACTGCTTGTTTAGTGTATAAGGCACCATATCCTATCATTGTGAAAATGTATGTGAAAAATGATAAGAACAAACCCGCAGATCCATATAAAATTAGACGTGATATGATGACAACTCCTAAAAAATAATGAAGTATCAATAACACAACAATGTGTAATGGTTTTTTTATGATCCATTTTTGCCAAAATGCAGTGAATTTTTCATCGCTCCATTTGTTTATAATGCGTTCAAGAAAATAAAAGAAAATCATACTACCGCTCCTTTTTCTATCATAAAGCATTATATCATGGTTTGGAAATACTCGCAATTATTATGAAAAGGCCTCAAAGGCGTAGTTTTGATTGATTTCATAGTTATTTTATATTACAATAAGGCAGGTGAACAGGAGGTGAGACTTATGGGAAAAAACATCGACTTATCCGCAATAAAAAACAGACAACAACGAATCCGTAATTTTAGTATTATCGCGCATATTGATCACGGGAAAAGCACACTTGCTGACCGAATTTTAGAATATACTCGCTCAGTTAGTGCGCGTGAGATGAAACAACAGTTTCTTGATTCGATGGATATCGAACGTGAACGCGGTATAACAATTAAACTAAATGCGGTAGAAATTCAATATCATGCCCAAGATGGAACTGACTATGTATTCCATTTGATTGACACTCCTGGTCATGTTGATTTTACATATGAAGTGTCTCGCAGCCTCGCTGCATGTGAAGGTGCTGTTTTGGTTGTGGATGCGGCGCAAGGAATTGAAGCACAAACTCTTGCGAACGTTTATCTTGCTGTTGATAATAATTTAGAAATTATTCCTGTTATTAATAAAATTGATTTACCAAGCGCAGAACCTGACCGGATTAAGCAAGAAATCGAAGATATTATTGGTCTTCCTGCAGAAGACGCCGTTTTAGCGAGCGCCAAAGAAGGTATCGGCATTAATGAAATAATGGAACGAATTGTAACTGATGTTCCTAGCCCAAAAGGAGATCCTGAAAAGCCGTTAAAAGCTCTTATTTTTGATTCTTACTATGATTCTTTTAGAGGCGTTATACCATCAATTAGAGTAGTAGATGGTATCGTTCAAAAAGGAGACCGTATACAAATGATGGCTACAGGTGCGCAATATGAAGTGCTTGAGGTTGGCGTGTATGCACCTATGCAAACCAAACGCGACTATCTTGGTCCTGGTGATGTTGGTTATTTAATAGCATCAATTAAAAATGTGCAAAATGTTCGTGTAGGAGATACTATTACATCAGCAACGTTGCCTGCAGCTAAGCCACTTCCTGGGTATCGTCAATTAAATCCGATGGTGTTTTGTGGTATTTACCCTATTGATAGTGGTGATTATGATGATTTACGAGATGCGCTAGAAAAATTGCGTTTAAATGATGCTTCGTTAATGTTTGAGCCAGAGACATCACAAGCACTTGGGTTTGGTTTTCGCATTGGTTTTTTAGGACTTTTACATATGGAAATAATCCAGGAGCGTATTGATCGTGAATTTGGTATTCCAATTATTGCAACCAGTCCAAGCGTTGAATACCATGTTACTTTAACTAATGAGGACAAAATTAATGTTGATAACCCATGTGATTTACCAGAAATACAAAAAATTCAATCTATTGAAGAACCTTACGTAAAAGCTACAATTATGACCCCAGAACAATACGTAGGAACGGTTATGGAGTTATGTCAAAACAAACGGGGGATTTTCCAAACAATGACATACATTGGTGATAACCGCGTCCAAATAATATATGAAATGCCACTATTAGAAATTGTATATGACTTTTTTGATAAACTAAAAAGTGGCACCAAAGGTTATGCGAGTTTCGATTACGAATTTAGTGAATATAAACCAAGTAAATTAGTTAAGATGGACATTTTATTAAATGGTGAAATTGTCGATGCGCTTAGCACAATTGTACATCAAGATTTCGCCTATCGACGCGGGAAAGCTATTACTGAAAAACTAAAAGAAGTCATCCCTAGACATATGTTTGAAATTCCAATTCAAGCCGCAATTAATAATCGTATTATCGCCCGTAGTACTATAAAAGCAATGCGTAAAAATGTACTTGCGAAATGTTATGGTGGGGATGTATCACGTAAGAAAAAACTACTTGAAAAACAAAAAGAAGGAAAGAAACGCATGAAGGCCGTGGGAAGCGTTGATGTTCCACAAGAAGCGTTTCTCAGTGTTCTGTCTTTGGACGAATAAGGACTTTTTACAAGTCCTTTTTCTATATCAAAAAGCAAGAAATATATGATAAAACGTTCAGTCGCCCC
>CAZZJG010000119.1:0-3038 GCA_964654395.1 uncultured Candidatus Izemoplasmatales bacterium | reverse complement strand
TTGGGTGATTATTTATGTATACAAAAGAACAAGTAAAAGAAAGAGTTAATCAATAAACTGATCCATCATGTGGCAAAACTCTAGCAGAAACATCCGGCGTCAAACATCTCGATATCGATGATGAAAAGAAAGTAGTAACAATGATCATTGGTTTAGAAGACGACAAAGATGAATTCAAAAACCAGATGACGCGTCAACTAGCAAAACTTATCAAGCTTGACTTAGGTTTTAATGGTATTAAAACAGAATATCAACTAAACAAAAAAGACCAATCAATTCTAGCAAGAGAAGTAAAATATATCGGCGTCGCTTCTGGTAAAGGAGGCGTTGGAAAATCAAGTGTAACTGTCAACCTCGCTTTCGCACTCAAACGTTTAGGCAAAAAAGTCGGTATTATCGATGCTGATATTTATGGTAGTAGCATCCCAACGCTCTTAGGAATGCAAATTACGCCTCCTAGGGGCACAAAAGATAACAAAATTATCCCTTACAACGTAGGAGGGATTGAATTAATTTCAACTGAATTCTTTTTACAACCAGATAAACCACTTATGTGGCGGGGACCGTTGCTGGGAAAAATGTTAACACACTTCTTCTACGATGTTGTTTGGTCAGACGATATCGAATACGTTCTTGTGGACCTTCCTCCTGGAACTGGTGACGTCGCACTCGATATCACTAACTTTATTCCTGATTGCAAAATGATAATTGTCACAACACCACATCCTAGCGCATCCCACATTGCTGTTAAGGCTGGATTTGCTGCTACTGAGTTAAAACATGAACTACTCGGGGTTGTGGAAAACATGTCCTATTTAGAGCTTGATGGCACAAAACATAAAATTTTTGGTGAAGGCGGCGGAAAAACTGTTGCGGACAAATTAAATACAGAAGTCCTTGCGACTATCCCCATCGGTCAACCAAAAGAACACATCAGCGTATTCGCGATGGATGAACCAATTGGTGTATCATATTTAGGTCTAGCTAACAAAATCCTTAAAGAAATGAATTAATTTTAAAAAGGCGCAATTCTTCTAAGAAAGCGCCTTTTTTGAACTTTATTAATATACATTCTTTAACTCAAAATACGATTTATCTTCTCCAATTCCTTTTGATATTTTTGAAAGAAGGACGTTGCTTCTTTATATCGTGACCCCTCCATACAAAGTTGCATAATGTCCATTGTATAATTAAACAACATTTTGTAATCTTCTATACGAATTGAAACAGGAATCGCAATATCACGTAAATATTCTTTTTTCCTTTCAGAAGATTTTTGCGTTAAATAATGATATCTAATTTTGTATCCAATTTCTCTTTTATGTGGCTTAAGTGTAATTAAGGTGTTTTCAATATCACTCGCTGTGTTTTCATCACCTTCTAATAAACATATTTCGTATAAAGCAGTCATCTTGCGAAAATAATATGGCGAGTCAACATCAATTTCTTTTAAAATCATCGATGCCTCTTGATATTGTTGAAGGTCTATAAGTATCTTTGCTTTTAAAAAATTCACCCAATCAAGGTCTGTTTGACTCATCATATCTAGTTGAATATGATTTAACATATCTAAAGCCTTATTTGGGTGTTCTTCAGCTATTTCACTAATTCTAGATATAGAAAGACGAATCAAACGTTTTAAATTATGACTTCTAGTATATAACTCTCTTGCATCACGATAATCAAGCGCGGCGCAACTCTTTTTGAAAAGACGCAATTTAATGCGATATGACAATTCCTTTACCATCCCTTCGAGATTTGTATCTGTTTTAAGGATGCTTGTGTACATGGTTACTAATTCTAAAGCGACTTTGTACTTTTGATTAGAGACAAAATATAAAGCTGACAAATATAAATAGAACGCTATTTCTAAATCCGTCATGTTATTAACTAAGTGTTCTAACATCATCACATATTGCTTGTCATCATCCATTTCAAAATACACAGTATATGCTAGCTTACATAGGTTAATTGTCACATTATGCTCTATCGGAGCAATCATTTCATAAATCATTCGCATTTTAGTATCATCAAGATCATAAAACGCTTGTATAGTATCTCTAAGATACCTTTGTTCAGATAAACTTTCTATGAATACTTCAGAATCGATTTCCAAACGACTCATAATTTCTCTTACTGACCACTCACTTGGAATGATTTGATTATTCTCGATTTTGGATAAATAACTGATAGAACATATTCCTTTCGCAATTTCATCTTGTGTCTTATTAAGTTCCTTTCTCCTTTTTTTGATTACACTTCCAATATCAGAATAATCTTGTTTCTTTTGTTCAAACAATTTTCGTTTTTGGATTCTGTTTTTCAAACTGTCTATACTCATCACGCACCTCCGTGATTTATTCTATCACTGCTGTAAATTGTTGAAAAGGCTTTCTATTTGATAAAATTGTTTGATTCTAGGACTCTAATATTTTCGGAACAATATCGTTATTTTTGCATCATTTTTATACATTTATATGACATTTTTGTCACTTTTCAGTTTTCTAATTTTTGATTCAACTAACCTCTTGACAAACAAATTTTTTGCTTTTATAATGTTACTAGCAGTTGGCGATATTGAGTGCCAACAAGTATTTAACACTCAATAAGGAGGAAGATAGAATGTTAAAACCATTACATGATCATGTCGTTTTGGAACCAATCAAAATGGAACAAAAAACAAAAAGTGGTATCATTTTAAAAGCAGATGATCAAGACGATCAACCAATCGGCAAAGTTATAGCGATTGGCCCAGGACGTTATGTAGATGGAAACTATCAGCCTATGCACGTCAAAGAAGGAGATAAAGTACTCTACCGTGAATATTCGGCATCAAAGGTGAAATTAGAAGGAACTGAATATTTATTAATTAAAGAATCAGATATCTATGCAATTGTAAAGGAGTGATAACATGGCTAAAGACATCCTTTTCAGCAAAGATGCTAGAAAAAAAATGATTGAAGGCGTTGATAAATTTGCTGATACTGTAAAAATTACATTAGGTCCTAAAGGGCGTAATGTCATCTTAGAAAAAAGCT
>CAZZJG010000118.1:0-3046 GCA_964654395.1 uncultured Candidatus Izemoplasmatales bacterium | reverse complement strand
ATGCTTTGCGATCTTTGACCATGTTTTCCATTCGTGTTTCGCCCCAGGACGGATACCATTTTACCTTTTTGATTTCGGAAATCATATCGTCTTTAATAGCTTCAATGGACGCAAACCACTGTGCCGTAGCGCGGAAAATAACTTTTTTCTTTGTGCGCCAGTCATGTGGATAACTATGCGTATATGGTTCTTGTCGCAACAAGGACTGGATTTCTTTTAAGTCATTAATAACGGAATCATTACATTCTTCAATAAACTGACCTTCATATTTTCCAGCTTCTTTTGTCATGTACCCTTTTTCATCTACTGGGCATAAGATATCAAGACCATAGTTCTGACCAATGATAAAGTCATCTTCACCATGTCCAGGTGCGATATGAACAAGCCCAGTACCACCTTCTGTTGATACATGATGTCCTAATACAATTGGCGATACACGGTCATATAAAGGATGTTTATATGTCATTCCTTCAAGTTCATAACCTTTAATATCGCGTAACACGGTCACTTCATCCCATGAAAGCTTTTGCCTTAATTCATCTAACAATTCAGTTGCGACAAGATATACTTTATTTTCAACTTTAACAAAACTATAAAGAATATGATCACCAACTGCGATCGCAAGGTTTGCCGGAATTGTCCATGGAGTTGTTGTCCAAATTATGAAACTAAAATCAAAATCAACGATGTCTTTTTTATCAACCACATCCATAGCCACATAAATGGAAGGTGAGACAACATCGTGGTACTCAATTTCGGCTTCCGCAAGTGCAGTCTCACTTGAAGGACTCCAGAAAATAGGTTTTAACCCTTTAAAAATAAGTCCTTTTTCAGCCATATCCGCAAAAACACGTAATTGTGAAGCTTCATATTTGGGAGATAAAGTGATGTATGGATTATCCCATTCACCAAGCACACCTAAACGTTTAAACTGCGTGCGTTGTTTATTGACTTGTTCATGGGCATAAGATTCACACATTTTCCGGAATGTAACTTTGTCAATTGTGTTGCGGTTAATTTTTTTCGTTTTTACTAGTGCTGTCTCAATGGGGAGACCGTGTGTATCCCAACCTGGAACATAACGAGCATATAGGCCTTTCATATTTTTATAACGAATCACAAAGTCTTTCAAGATTTTGTTCATCGCATGTCCGATATGAATGTTTCCATTCGCATAGGGTGGGCAATCGTGTAACACATACTCTTTATTTCCTTTGTTTTGTTCTAGTCGTTTTTCATACAGTTTGTCTTCTTCCCACTTTTCTTGCATCAATGGTTCGTTTTGCCCAAGATTTCCTCGCATTGGGAACTTTGTTTTTGGCATGTTTAAAGTGTCTTTGTAATCTTTAGCCATTTGGATCACTCCTTTAAAATAAAAAAAACGTCCTAAAAAAGGACGGAAATACCGCGGTACCACCTTATTTCCTCGTCAAACGAGGCGCTCGAATCGTTAACGCCGATTTACGTGAATTCTTACTATTTTTTCAGAACTCAACTCAGAGGTGATATGAATCGCTTTTGTTTGTCCAGGTTCTCAGCTTCTCCCGTTCTCTGTACCAAACGTTAAACGACCACGTGTCCTCGTCTTCGCTTTTGTTTGTTGAAACTGTTATTATTTTAACAAATTTGTTTCCAATATCAATACTTTTACAAAACTTTTCTAATTTCCAATATGATATTTCCTTTTTTGGTTCTCTTTGTGCAGTCATCAAGCAAAAATCTACCATGTTTCCTAATTGATAACACTGCTGGGCAAGAAATTGTTTTAGTGTTTTTTCTTATAATAATGTGGTTGATTTTTACATCACCTTGTTCAATTAGAAAAGATGACTGTTGGCGCGAAAGACCAGATAATTTAGCTACTAATAAATCAAGTCGTAAACTACTTGTGACAATGGACATTTGTTTATAGGTTTGTTCTGTTTTTACAATACCTTTGTCAATGCGGCGCAACTTAATAGTACATGAAGCTATTTTTCTCAGTGAACGCTCTACTTCTGGCGCAATCTCTACCGTTACGAAAAATACTCTTTGTGCTGGTAAAATATCACCTATTGTATCGCGCGAAATACCTAGCGAAAGCAACGCTCCAAGGATATCTTGGTGTTTTATCCTGCAAAATCGTTGGTCATATTCAATTTGAAAACAAACGATGTCATCAAGAATGTCAGTATTTAGATATGCACGCTTTCTCTCACTACCTTTATAGCCGCCATAAAATATTACATTAGAAGTCATTTTTGACAACTGTGCAATTTCAGAGGGGTCTAAAAAGCGTAGCGAAGTCGGCATTTTATCTTCAATGATTTGTTTTAAATGCCAAACGTCCATTACAGGTTTAGAATCATTAATTGAATCATTCTTCCAACCATCGATAATCCGAACTGATAAAGCATAAACCCAATGATAGGAGTAAAATCAAACATTCCGATGACAAGCCATCCTCGAAACAAACGCATATATGGGTTTGCGAGTCTGTGTATCCAGTGACCAATTGTAGTTTGTCTTATTTCAGGAAGCCAAGAAAGCAAAACGTCTGCAATCAAGATATATAGATATATTTGTAGTGCTTGAAAAGTGTAATATAGTAATGTTATAGCCAACTCCACGATAATCTACTCCTTATATTCTTTTACAAATTTACGCAAACTACCATCACGATAATCTTGCTTGGTAGCGAAAAGAAATATTGTTTCACGTATTTCCTCGATTTCACCATCAATCGCGTAAGTAATACCACTTAGGAAGGTTAAAATTTTGTTTGCTTCAATCTTGTTAATTTCTTCAAAGTTAACGACTAGTGGGACCCCCATCATCAACTTATCAGCAAGTTGAAAGATATAGGTATCTTCATCACAAAGGATAAATTCAACGCGATTAAATGCTTTTTCCTTTTTTCGTTTACGAAACATCAAGATACCTCCTGTTCAAATAGAACACGACCAAGCCGCAGAAATGTAGCACCGTGCTTAATTGCGATTAGATAATCGTTACTCATACCCATAGATAATTCCGTTATGTTCCAATTATGTTTTGCGTTTAAGGT
>CAZZJG010000117.1:0-3047 GCA_964654395.1 uncultured Candidatus Izemoplasmatales bacterium | reverse complement strand
TCCTTTTACAGGCAAAAAATCTATACAAACATTTAAAGCTAAAGCAATTAATTTTAATCTACCAAATACCAAATACGATTTTTGTTTTTGCTATACAGATAGCTATGGATTAGACTCTTACATTACAGTCGAAAATGTCAAGATATTAAAAAGAGTTTTCTATTTCAATTTAAACGATGGGAGAAAAAATAAATGTTAGACTTTTTAAGTATTCAAAAAGACAGTTGGATGCGAAACTCTAAAAATACTTTATTGCAAAAGTTGAATGAGCTAGGTTATTCTTTATGGTTAGATGAAGAAGGAGATCTTGTCTTATCTAATAAAGACTCTGATTACATACAATTTCGTAACTATAAACAAGCAAAAGCTGTAATAGAAAATATTTTGCAACAAAGAATAGGCTTTTTTGATATAAATGGTAGTCCTAGAATTGATGCTTTTGATATATATAGAATAACAGACTGTATTTTTAAACCAAATATTCGCTATCCTATTTTTGAGGATAATGGAAAGATATATCGAAATTTATTTACTCCAACAAAATCTCTTCTTGCCAACAATGATACTTCTCCATTTCAATTATTTTTTGATAAAAATAAAAAAAGACCAGAAACAATACTTAATCTTATTCATCACATTGTAGGCTATAATCAGGGAAAAGCATCTTTTTTTCTTGAATGGTTATCTTCTTATTTTCAAACACTTAGAGCTTCTAATTATCCATTTATTCTGCTGGGCAAAAGACATTCAGGGCGACATTTTTTTCTTAATTATGTTATAAAAGAACTGCCACATGAATATAAACAAACTGAGGAGAGTGTAGTAAAGTTTGATGCAGGCGAGTTAACTCATGCAGAAATTAATGCTATTTTAAACACTGTACCCTTTGATATGACATTTATCGATAAAGAAGGTAAAGTCAAATACTTTACCCAAGGAAAAGAGCGAATTTTTGACCGCCCCATAACTATTTTAGGAAGACACGTCAATATGTGTCACCCACCACAAAGTGTTCACATAGTAGAAAAAATTGTAAATAGCTTTAAAGATGGCTCGAAGGATCATGAAGATTTTTGGATTGATTTTCATAATCAATTTGTTCATATTCGTTACTACGCAGTTCGCGATAAAAATGGTGAATATCTAGGAACTTTAGAAGTAACGCAAGACATTAAACCAATCCGCGATCTTCAAGGCGAGAAACGTTTATTAGATTGATAAACAAAGGAGTGTTTATGAAAACATATAATCTTAAAGAAACGAATGAAAAACTTATTGAAAAACTAGTAATGAACCCTAAAGGACAATACATTCATATGATATTACCAAAGGGAGAGGGCCTGCCTATTCATCACACAAACGCTGAGTTGTTCATGACGGTGATAAAAGGCACTTTGTCACTGGGCTTAAATAAAGAAAAAGCACTCGATGTGGCAGCTAATACCATGATTCACATTCCTTTTAATACAGAAATGAACGTTTCTAACAATCACGATGAAACATTAGAGCTGATCGTTGTAAAAACAGTGCCAGAAGGTAAAGATTCAATTTAAAGACTGCTTATTACGCAAGTAGATATCCAAATCTACTTGCGTTTTTTCATAAAAACATATATGTTATAATACCTATAGAAAGAAGGTAAACAATTATGATACAAGTGATTGAAGCTTCCCGCGCAATGAAAAAAGTAAATCGTTTTCTTACAAAACGTTACCACAAAACAAATGTGACTTTACTACAAAAATCTACTTTATTAAAGGTAAAAAAACCTTTCATAGAAGAAACTTTATTTCCTTTTCCTGTTTATTCTGTACATGGGTCAAACATTCACGTTGTTTATATCAAGGGCGAAACGTACACTTTTCCTGGTAAAGAAGCTCACTTCACATTTTTAAGAAGAATGCATAAATACTCTCATGTAAGCGTCCATTATATTAACTTTGAAGATGATGAAAGAAACAATGCAGAAAAGTTTTTACTTAAATTGCTTATTACTTTAAAAAAGCTGATGAAAAGATATAATGGTTCATACTATCTTTTTGGCGACACAACTATAAGCACAACGTTATTAAGTATTACTAATCAACTATCTAATCTATCTGGCCTTTGTTTAATTAGTCCAGTGCTAGATAGTACATATGAAGAAAGAGCGGTAGATTCTTTCCCCTTTTTTACAACTAGTTATCTTACAAAGCGCATAAAAGAATTACCTACTTATATAATGCCAAAAACAAAAGTAAAAGTTATTACTGGGTCCCTTGATTTACTGCACGCTCAGGCTCTTGCTTTAGAAAAAACCTACCCTAATATAGATCTTCTCATTATTAATGGCGCATCACACTTGGCACCACTATTTCCCTATGCCAAAGATCAAAACAATGTGTTTTTATGGCTTGGTGATTGGCTTATGCAAGGAGGAAATGTAAAAGATATTTTGGACTAATGCGTTAAAAAAAAGCGTTAGAGACCAAAGTAGTCTCCAACGCTTAAATCAATATCATGTCCAAAACGTTTAATGCGAAGTTCAACACATCCTCTACACTGGACTGAAGTATCCCCCGTGCAGATTTTATTTTGATAGATTTCATAAAGTTTGCGAAACTCAGTAGGGCTAATATTAGGCATAATAACGTTAGCTCCCGCTAATAATCCTTGTTCTCTACCGGTATTAGAGAGCGTTCCTAAAGCAGTAGTTGCGGGCATTAAAGCTTTAGGTAGTAAAAGTCTAGTTAGCGCAACCATTACTAAAGTTTGATCTAGCGTACCGTCATCATTTCCTTTTAATACAGTGTCAGAGTGACAAAGATATGGTCCAATCCCAATCATATGTGGATCTAATTCTTTTAAAAACATCAAATCTTCAACTAAATCCTCATTAGTTTGCGTCGGAAGACCTACCATAAACCCAGCTCCAACTTGGTAACCAATCTTTTTTAAATTCCATAGACATTCAATTCGTTTTTCAAAACTCATATCTTCACTATGCATTTTTTCATACAATCTTTTAGAGCAGTTTCATGACGAAGCAAATAACGATCAGCCCCTGC
>CAZZJG010000116.1:0-3067 GCA_964654395.1 uncultured Candidatus Izemoplasmatales bacterium | reverse complement strand
TTCATAATGACCCCAAGACTTATGAAATATTACATGGAATCTATAAACAATATAAACACACACCTCAACCATTTGCGTCTTACCAAGAAGAACACGGCGAAAAAGTACGTAAATACGCTAAAAATGGTAAAGGGCCGTTTATTACTGACATTAAATATTATGATTCAAATCTAGGAAATCATCTTGATATATCACACAACTACAAAACCAAAAATAAGAAAGTTGTCTTATTGCAGATTACGCCATACCGTACAGACTTTTACCGCAGACCAAATGGTAAGCTATCATTTGTAACAATCCGCTTAAAAGATATAAAACCAATCGGTGACCCTATTAACGGACAATACCATATTCCTGAAGACCTGTACAAACAAAAACTACAAGAAGCAGGCCTTCAGGACGCTAAGTTCTTGTACAGCTTCCATCGCAACGAAATTATTGAAATAGTCAAAAAGGAAAAAGATGGAACCATTTCACGTAGTAGATATCGATTTGTTGCAACAAATGATGATAAAGCAAAAGTGATAGAAGTTAAAGAGATATCTAAAAAAACCGAAAAACGGGAAACACCATATGTTAATTCCTTGCACGACATAGTGAAATATGCATATAGTCCAATAGGGAAAATTAAAAAAATTGACAGTGAAGTCTTGAAGTTGCGTGTGTGATATGATAAAATATGAGTGTGCCTAAGGCAAAGGGCACATTCGTATGGCAAAGGTCTTGAGGACCTGGCAAAACAAGGACAGGACGATAGTCCTTGTTCCGAAATCGAAGCACACCTCGGTGTGCTTCTTTTCTGTTTAAGTTTATGGGATGGAGAGTAGTGTATATTGATAAAGGGCATTATCTAAACCTATATTTAGATAATGTAAAAGTATCTAATGAACAAAAAGACCATGAAATCACGATCCCTTTATCGGATATACATACGTTAATCTTAGATAATTATCAGATTGTGTTGACCTTGCAACTGATGAATCGCCTTATGGATTACAATGTAAATGTTGTATTATGTAATTTGGAACACAAACCACACACACTGTTAGTTCCACAACAAGGTAATAGGCAAGCTACAAGGATGTTACTTAAACAACTTGAATGGACAACTACTGCTAAAGAGATTCTGCATCAAAAAATTGTAAAGTTTAAAATTAACAATCAATTAAAATTATTGAAATATTTAAAAAAAGACCCCAAAGCAATTTCTTTGTTAGAAAAATATGTTACAGAAGTAAAAAAAGGAGACGAATCGAATCGTGAAGGCTTAGCGGCAAAAGTATATTTTCGGGCGTTATTTGGTACAGATTTTCGAAGGTTTGAAGATGATGTATTCAATGCAGGCTTGAACTATGGTTATGCGATATTACGTTCACAAATTTCTAAAACAGTTGTCGCTAAAGGATTAAATCCAGCACTTGGTATATTTCATAAAGGACCTGAAAATGCATTTAACTTAAGTGATGATATTATTGAGCCGTTTAGACCACTTATTGATTTTTACATAGCCACAAGATTTCTTGGTGTAGATCTATTCGGTAAAGAACAAAAAGTTGCTTTGATTGAGTGGACAACTTCTGATGTTAGATATAAAGATCGTCGCCATACGATGTTTAACGTCGTTTCCATGTTTGTAGATGACATTGTCCGTTATTTTGATACAGGAGATTTAGAGGCTGTTTCTGAGCCAATCATCTCATATCATGAGTTATAGTTATATGAGAGTTATTGTGTTTTTTGATCTTCCAGTAAAAACAAAAAAAGATCAGAAGATATACCGAAGATTTCGCAAATTTTTAATCAAAAACGGACATCATATGTTGCAGTATTCAGTCTATTCAAAAATTTTATCAAACAGAGATGCCGCAGAACATCACATGGATCTTATAAGAAAAAATGCACCAGAAAAAGGGAACATTCGTTTGATGATGGTCACAGAAAAACAGTATGCTAATATTCAAATAATTGTTGGTGGAAAATCATATCAAGAAAAGATAGTAACTGAACACCCATTTTTACATTTCTAGGGAGGATTATGAAAGAAATAAAACTATTTAATGGTGACAACGTAATTACATTCGGTGTTGGAACAAGAAAGTTTATCTTTGGTAGTTCTGATATACTTAAAGACCGAATATTAAAGACATTTCGTCATGCTTTTATGAAAGAAGAAGATAGTGAGTATGCAATTGAAAACAATGCAAAAATAAGCATTTGGTATGACGGTTCACCACTTTCTACAAAACATACAGAATATTACGAGTTATCTCACATACACTTGATAAGTGAAGAACTAAAATTAAAAACTAAATCACTTTTCACAAATATGTTACTTCAAGCATTACAAAAGATAGAGTATAGTGATGAATTCTCAACGTTACGTATTTTATTTGATGATCTTCACAGCGAAATAGAAGAAGAACTACCAAAGATAAATGATACATTACGATTTACATGCCAAATGAAAACATTAGACAGTAAGGCACTATTAAAATTAATAGAAATCGGTATTGAGAAACAAAAAAGCCAAACTGTACCAAGTGATTTAAATACGTTTGATACAATTGCTGTACAATTAAAAGCTTTAACATTTTTGGCAAAATCATACCCTGAAAAAAACTACTTTGGTTTTATTTATCTTCCAAGCTACAACGCTGAGATTGATGAACTTACTAAAAACATCACTACACCTAATTTACATTTAATATTTTTCCCTTCAAAGTTCGAGGTAATTCCACCAATCAACGAAATACTATTATTAAACAAAAATATCATCGACTGTTCAAACGAAATATCCCTTTATAACGATTTATTAATGCCTTTTCCTAAACAGTGTGAAAAAAGCGACATTGAACAATATATTCATCAGTACTTAAGCTCAAAGGTTAACGAAAACACAATCATATTACAAAACCTACTCTAACATACTGACACTCCCTCAAATGTATGATAATATATATTTGAGGTTTTGCCACCCTCAAGATTTTTGCCATACGAAAACAAAAATATAATAACTCATAAATCTATATATCTTATACACCACTCAACATAATACCCATACTTACAA
>CAZZJG010000115.1:0-3128 GCA_964654395.1 uncultured Candidatus Izemoplasmatales bacterium | reverse complement strand
TCAGCACTAAACTCAATATACTCACTAATCATAATTTTTTGTTTAACATTTTATCTGTAATGTGTGGATCCTCTTCTGACATATCAAGATCGTCACCATAATCTCCAGTGAAGTCGGTACTAGATGATGTGTATGATACTAGTTCTAATTCTGAATTATTTTCTACATCGGTATTTAATCTACATACAGCGCAAGAACGACTCCGGGAAAGTGCGCTTCTCTTAAAAGGACTAAAGATAGTGCTCGTTGATGAACGGGCTGCGTTTAAAGAAGAATATTATTACGAAGACGGAATTATCAGTTATGTAAATGTAATAAACGAAAACCGTAAAGGGATTCATGATCCAGTGTTTCTTGAAGGAAAAGCAAATGATATTGAAGTTGAGGTTGCATTCCAGTTTACAAAATCATACACAGAACAATTAATTTCTTTTGTCAATAATGTTCGGACAAATGATGGTGGGACGCATGAAACAGGGTTAAAATCAGCGTTAACGAAACTATTTAACGAATATGGACAACGCGTTGGTTTAATCAAAAATGGTACGAAGTTAGACGGCGTTGATATTCGTGAAGGTTTAACAACCGTACTTTCTGTTCGTATTCCTGAACATCTCCTGCAGTTTGAGGGGCAAACCAAGAATAAACTTGGTACGCCTGATGCGCGCGCAGCTGTCGAACAAGTTGTTATGGAAAAAATGACGTACTTTTTAGAAGAAAATGGTAATTTAACATACACTTTAATTGAGAAGGCACTTAGAGCACGTACAGCTCGGGAAGCTGCGAGAAAGGCACGAGAAGAAGCTCGCTTAGAGAAGAAAAAAAGCAGACAAGAAGTAAATCTGTCTGGTAAATTGACGAAAGCACAAAGTGTTAATCCCGATCTAAATGAGTTGTTTTTAGTAGAAGGTGATAGTGCTGGTGGTAGTGCAAAACAAGGAAGAGATCGCCGCTTTCAAGCTATTTTACCATTACGTGGGAAAGTAATTAACACAGAAAAAGCCAAAATTGAAGATGTGCTAAAAAATGAAGAAATCAACACGATCATTCATACTATAGGTGCTGGACTTGGTCCGGATTTTGATTTGACAAAGTGTCAATATGATAAAGTCATCATCATGACGGACGCTGATTCTGATGGTGCACATATTCAAGTGTTGTTACTCACTTTCTTTTTCCGCTACATGCGTGAACTAGTTGAAGCAGGAAAGGTCTATATCGCAATGCCACCTCTTTACAAAGTGACATATAAGAAGAAAAACAAAACACATACAGAGTATGCATGGGATGATGAACAGCTTGATGATATCGTTAAAAATCTGAAATCATATAATATCCAACGTTTCAAAGGGCTTGGAGAGATGAATTCAGAACAATTGTGGGATACTACAATGAACCCAAAAACGAGAACACTGATTCAGGTCAAAATAGATGATTTGGCTGACGCCGATCAACGCATCCGTGTATTGATGGGGGACAAAGTGGAACCGAGAAGAGAATGGATTGAAAGTAATGTTTCATTCTCAATTGAAGATGACTTCAAGATTTAGGAGTGAAAACATGGCCAAACGCACAATGGATCTGATTGACGAGTTTGTTAATCAGAAAATAATAAAGGAAAACTTAGAACATGTTGTAGGAGATCGTTTTGGAAGGTATTCGAAATATATCATTCAAGACCGCGCCCTACCTGATGTTCGTGATGGACTTAAGCCGGTTCAACGACGAATCCTCTATTCCATGTTTAAACTTGGAATGTTCAGCGATAAACCATATAAAAAGTCAGCGCGTATTGTTGGTGATACTATAGGTAAATACCATCCCCATGGTGATACTTCTGTATATGATGCAATGGTGCGCCTTAGCCAATGGTGGAAAGTGAATACACCACTTATCGACATGCACGGAAATAATGGATCAATAGATGGGGATTCTCCAGCTGCGATGCGTTATACCGAAGCTAGAATGTCGAAAGCTGCTGAAATTTTACTTCTTGATATAGATAAAAGAACAGTTGACTTTGTCCCAAATTTTGATGATGAAGAATATGAACCAACTGTTTTACCTGCTCGTTTTCCCAATATTTTAGTTAACGGTGCAACCGGAATTAGCGCAGGGTACGCAACTGAAATACCACCTCATAATCTACGAGAAATTATCAATGCGACGATTAAAAGGATTGAAACACCTGATTGCACTGTAGATGATATAATCAAATTAGTAAAAGGACCTGATTTTCCAACAGGTGCAATTGTCGAGGGAATAGACGAGATTAAAAAAGCATACGAAACAGGACGTGGGCGCATTGTTATTCGTTCAAAAGCAATAATCGAAGGCCAGAATATTATTGTTACTGAAATCCCATATGAGGTTAACAAAGCAAATTTAGTTCGCAAAATTGATGAAATGCGCATTAAAAAAACGGTAGATGGAATTGATGAGGTTCGTGATGAATCTGACCGTGAAGGACTTCGTATTGTAATTGAAGTTAAGAAAAACTTTAACCCTAATGTTATTCTTAACTTCCTAATGAAAAAAACGGATTTATCTAGAAGCTATAATTTTAATATGGTAGCGATCAATAATAAACGCCCTATGTTAATGGGGATCCTTCCAATATTGGATGCATATATTAGACATCAAAAAGAAGTGACAACCAACCGATCAAATTATTTACTTCGTCATGCTCAAAAACGTCTTCACGTTGTTGAAGGCATCATCAAAATGATGGACGTACTTGATGAGGTCATAGCTTTAATTCGTTCTTCTAAAGATAAAAAAAATGCTAAATCAAAATTGTCAAAAACATTTAATTTTACAGAAGAACAAGCAGAAGCAATTGTTACATTACAACTTTATCGTTAATCAAATACAGATGTTACTGCACTGCAAGAAGAACAACGAAATCTGAATGAAACAATTGCAAAATTAGAACTAATACTTTCTAATGAAAGAGAACTTGAACGAGTCATTGTAGATGAACTTCGCACTGTGCAAAAGAAAATTGCAACAAAACGTAACACACAAATCGAAGAAGAAATTCAAAAAATTATAGTGTCAGAGGAAGAACAAATAGCTGAAGAGCAAGTGATGATCGGTTTAAACCGTGAAGGGTATATTAAAACATC
>CAZZJG010000114.1:0-3160 GCA_964654395.1 uncultured Candidatus Izemoplasmatales bacterium | reverse complement strand
AAAGGTATCCTGATTTACATATCATCCATTTTGATGCACATACTGATTTGCGCCAAACACTTTATGGCCAAAAATACAGTCATGCGACAGTTATGCGACGCGTGACAGATATTCTTGGTGACCATAGATTATTCCAATTTGGCATTCGCTCAGGCTTAAAAGAAGAGTTTGAGTACGCCAAAAAACACCAGTATATTGAAATCGCGTCAGCCAATACGATTACAAGTATTATCGAAAAATTACAAGATAAACCAGTATATATTTCACTCGATATCGATGTTTTAGATCCATCAATCATGCCAGGTACAGGAACACCTGAGGCAGGTGGATTAACGTATAAAGAGCTGTTAGAAGCGTTATTAACCCTAAAAGGCTTAAAAGTTGTCGGTGCTGACATAGTTGAATTAAGTCCAGATTATGACCACAGCAACGCTTCTACCGCTGTAGCGGCTACACTTGTGAGAGAATTATTATTACTATTATCATAACCGAAGTTATTCTTCGGTTTTTCCTTTTCACCTAAAAACATGGTATAATATTAACATAACAAGGAGGTTTGACATGAATAGACGATTGACATTTGGTGAAATAATCATCTATGGCGTGTTGTTTTCAATTTTCACACTCGCATTAGTGTATCTCATTTTATTAGAACCAGATATGCCAGTCACTGAAGGGTCATATGTTTATAATACTGATATCGTCGATGAGGATGTTGTTTCCATCGGTGTTTTGTCAGACGAAGAATTTAAAGATGTTGACTGGGATGCTTTAACCTCCTATTTGAATCAAAAAATACCTAACCACACATTTGAAATTGTCATAACTAATGAGCAAGCTTTGCAACAACAAGCGCAAAGTGGTCAATACGATTTTCTCATCGTTGATCCTATGCTATATGTGCAATTTGAAGTGGATTTAAACACGAGTGCTTTACTAACATACATGGCACCTGTTGCAGATAATTTACTTCCTGTTATAGGAGGAGTAATTTTTACTAACAATAGCAGTCCAATTACCAAGTTAGACGAAATTCCTAATTATAAAATCGCCACCACTACAACTACAGATTTTGCGTCTTGGTATACGATTGTAAAAGAAATACGCGATATAGATTATTCTGCCTCTAAACGTTTTGATGACATAGTGCTTTTATCAACACCTCAAGAAGTTTTAGATAAAGTACTTACAAATCAAGTAGATGTCGGATTTGTTCGGGCAGGCTTTCTAGAAAACGCCATTTCTGATGGCTTGTTGCAGCTTAATGATATTAAAATCGTTAATGAAAACACACAAATTTCCAGTTTGATACTATCCACAAGGCCTTATCCTGGATTTGTTTTAGCTAAAACAAACTACGTTAGTGATTTGTTAGCATCACGTATTTCTGATGCTTTGCTAGAACTACAACCAAACAATAATACTGGAACATACTGGACAATTGCGCAAAATTATCAGGACGTTCATAATGTGTTAAAACAATTAAATTTGAGCCCATATGAAACTTATAACGAAATATCCTTCAAGCAGACTATATATCAAAACAAGTTACTTTTCATTGTCTTCATCGTTTTCTTATTCGTGTTTGCTAATTTCATATTTTGGGTCAGTCATGCGAGAAAAGATCTCGTAGAAATGACTAAACAAGCTATTCGAATGGAACCGCCCTCCAAGCAAACGAAACAAAGAGCGAATTTCTTGCTAATATGTCACACGAAATTAGAACACCAATGAGCGCTATTATCGGCTTAAGTACCTTGCTATCTTCAACGAATCTTACACCGCAACAACGCGAATACAATGATCGGTTAAAACATTCTGCAGAAAATCTTCTTGGTATTATTAACAATATTTTAGATTATTCAAAAATTGAAGCACATCAAATGAAAATCGAATCAACAGAGTTTGATTTAAATGAAGTATTTTATAATTTATCAAATGTTGTTTCACAACAAGCCAATGAAAAACGTGTTGAATTTTTCATAAATATGCCGCTACATATGCCAACTCAATTTATTGGTGATCCCTTCCGTCTAGGTCAAGTTTTAATTAACCTGGTCAATAACGCAATCAAATTCACAGAAAAAGGTCAAGTAGTACTTATAGTAAAACAAGTAATCATAAAAGGAGTACCTCATTTATCTTTTGCTGTAAAAGACTCTGGTATTGGCATGAGCAAAGATAACATTGAAGAATTATTAAAACCATTCACACAAGCTGATACATCTTTCACTCGTAAATATGGCGGTACTGGGTTAGGTTTATCAATCACCAACCGCTTAATAGAACTCATGGGCGGATCTCTTCATATTTCTAGTGAAGTAGGTGTTGGCAGTACTTTTTCTTTCCAATTACCTTTTGCGCCAGTGTCAGAAAATGCAACATCTTTCAACTTATCTGATGAACTAAAAAACTTAAACGTACTTGTTATTCATCCAAACAAGGTGTTTCTCAATGTCGTAAAACAATATTGTGATGCCTTACAGCTAACGTGCTATGTCGCCAATAATTTTGATTTAGCTGTTGCAAGGTCCATTAAACAAATAGATATTTTGTTAGTTGATTTCAATATGGATGGTAATGGCAAAGGCATCCAATTGTTACAAATGTTATCGAAACGCATTGCATTAGATAAAACTCATAAAATTATCATGGTTAACCTTCATGAGCATGAGAAAGCCGTTTCTGAATGCGCATCTTTTAATCAAGTACACTTTATGGACAAACCTATCCATCCTCATTTATTCGTAAAAACCCTACAAAGTATTTTTGATGAGCCTAAGGTGAAAGAACTCGCAGAAAATAAACAAACAATCAAACACATGCGCGTTAAACCTGGCACTGAAATTATTCTCGCCGAAGATAATCCTGTAAACCAACAGATTATTTTACAGCTTTTAAAAGAAAAAGGTTTTGAAGTATCAATTGCGCAAAATGGTCAAGAAGTGATTGATTTCTTAGATAAATATCCCAAACGCTATTCGCTCATTTTAATGGACATCCAAATGCCTGTTTTAAATGGACGTGACGCAACTAAAAAAATCAGAGCATCAAATGAAAGTTATAAAAATATCCCTATTGTTGCGATGACAGCACATGCTATGAAAGAAGAGAAAAGTAAAAGTCTCAACGCTGGAATGAATGATTATTTGACCAAACC
>CAZZJG010000113.1:0-3163 GCA_964654395.1 uncultured Candidatus Izemoplasmatales bacterium | reverse complement strand
CTCGAAGAAATAGCGACATTCGTCGTAAAACACCAAGAAGCATCGATATACAAAATAAGTAAAGAATTTCATATCGGGTTTAATAGGGCACAAAAAGTTGTGGAACAGTTATACGAACTAGGAATCGTATCTGATAATGTCGGCAGCAAAGCGAGAAAAGTTCTTGTGGATCAAATCGAACTACAGAAAATATTAACAGAAAGATTGTGATAACATGACAGGCCAAGAAACATTAGCACCAGAAGAAGCAACAAAGTTTCCTGAAGAAGAACAATTTAATTGGAAAGAGATGCCTCTATGGAAACGCGCATCCCTTTCTCTTTTCTTACTGGGTGTGTATATTGTTTTATACCGTTTTGATAACAATGCCCCTTTCAACCCTGTTCGGTCGGATATGTTTTCTTTTTTAGCTAGTCTCACTGCATTGTTATCAATTATCTCATTGTGGAAACTACTTCCTTTCACAAATAAAAAAGGCCTTAAGCAACTAAATAATATTTTAGAGTATTTAGTGATGTTACCAGTTATAATGGTATTAATCACAGTGATAAACGCCTTCTTTGTCTCATTTTCCCCTATCAGTGGAACAAGCATGGAACCTAATTTTCATGATAAAGAAGCAGTGCTTTTTTCCCATGTAGACAAAGATTACGAACGATTTGATGTTATTATATTGCGCGTTGATTCATTAAATGAACCTTATTTGATTAAACGTGTCATAGGGCTACCGGGAGAAATTATTGTGATTGATCATAATGAAATTTATATTGATTCAGAGCTTTTAACGCAAGATTTCATTGATCAAGACATTGTAAAAACATACTGTGTTGCTTCGAGTGATCCAAACTACTGTGAGTTTAAAGTACCAGAAGATTATTATTTTGTCCTTGGTGATAATCGTGATGGCAACGGGATAGATATTCCATCGGGATACTCGATTGACTCACGGACATTCGGGCCAGTGCATCGCGATGATACATACGGGAAAGTGGTTTATCATATTGCCAATATTCCCATCTTTGATTGAAGGTGACAAGATGAAACAGATACAGTGGTATCCTGGCCATATGGCCAAAGCAAAACGTCAAATAATCGGACATCTCAAAGTCATTGATGTGGTGTTAGAGTTACTAGATGCGCGCATTCCTTTTTCTTCGCAAAATCCAATTATCCCCGAAATTACAAAAGGTAAGAAAAGGATTATTTTACTAAATAAGGCTGATCTTTCAGACCCAATTCAACTTGAACGTTGGATGAATTATTTTTCGTCTCAGGGCATTTCTACATTGCCAATTAACGCTCAAAGTGGAAAAAATGTTAATAAAATACAATCATTAGTGGAGTCTTTAATCGCTAGTAAAAGAGAAAGTGAAAGAAGTAAAGGTCGCGCTAATAGACCTATTCGCGCAATGATTTTAGGAATACCAAACGTAGGTAAATCGACACTTATAAATCAACTGGCAGGTAAGAAAAAGTTAGTTGTTCAAGATCGGCCAGGAGTTACAAGACAGCCGCTTTATATTAGGGTTGGATCGACATTTGAATTGCTTGACACACCAGGTATTCTTTGGCCAAGATTTGAAGATGAAAACGTTGCGAAAAAACTAGCTTTAACTGGCGCAATTAAAGATGAGATTTTACCTAAAGATGAAGTAGTTATCGCTGGTTTTAAGTTAATGGAAGAAAAATATGCAGGTAGAATGGAGAAGCGGTATCAAATTTCTGTTGACGTAAATGATGTATTAGGTATTTATGAAGGAATTGGCCGCAAGCGAGGTTGTTTTATCCGTGGTGGAGAAATCGATTACGAGCGCGTTTCAGACCTTTTCTTGCAAGATCTTCGCAGTGGTAAATTAGGCCAAATCTGTCTTGATTGGGTGGATGACGTTGTATCGTTATGAAAAGGCGTTTTGGGAAAAAGGTAACTTGTATGTTGCAGGGTGCGACGAAGCCGGACGAGGACCGATCGCGGGTCCTGTTGTTGCGGCGGCGGTTATTTTAAATCCTAGTGACCTTGTTGAAGGATTAAATGATTCAAAACAATTGACAGAAAAAAGGCGAAATGAACTAAAAAAAGAGATTGAAAAACGCGCTGTTGATTATGCGGTTGCTTTTGTTTTTGAAGAAGAAATTGACCAAATTAATATTTACGAGGCCTCGCGCAAAGCGATGAATCTTGCGCTTTCTAAACTCAAAACATCATATCAACATGTTCTCACAGATGCTATGCCGCTTCTTGGTCTTGATGTCTCGCATGAAGCAATTATTAAGGGCGATCAGAAAAGCGCCACTATCGCCGCAGCTTCCATCCTCGCAAAAGTAGCTAGAGACAAGTACATGATAGAAATGGCTAATAAATACCCTAACTATGGTTTTGAACAACATAAAGGCTATCCAACAAAAGCGCATCTTCATGCGCTAAAAAAATACGGTGTATCGCCAATTCATCGCAAGAGTTACTCTCCCGTGAAAAAGTTGTTGGATAAGCAACTTTCGCTAGATATTTAAAAATGCCGATCGAATGATCGGCATTAATATTCTTCATCAAGTTCGATGGTAGCTCCAATTTCTTTAATTGACACATGTTCTTTAGCAGTTAAGCTGTCTTCATACAAATCGCGTGGTTTATACCCCTTTTCTTTTGCTTCGATTTCTTTGACAAGTGGATGGTTTCTGTACTTACTTAAATCCACTCGCTTGTGCACTTTCTTTTTCGGTTTTTGTATGCGAACTTTGACCTCAACCGTTTCAAAATCATCAATTCCATCGAAGAACTGTGGTGAGAAAATTAACACTTTTTCTTCGTTATTATTCAAAATAATGGTTTTGACTTTCCCTTCCTCTTTGTTTACAACCTCCCGGATATAACATGGGCCGAGACGTTTGTGGTGGACGGTCATTCCAACCGCTTCGTGTAATGGTCGTTTCATGATGTAAACACCCCCATAATCTCACTTTCTTGCCAAAATGATACTCTTGCTTGCTTTGTTTGTCAATTGTTTTTTTCTAATATGTAAAGATTTTCATTTACATAATTTGAAAAATATAACTTTTTTTAAAAAGAAAATCAATATCAAAATACAGTTATAAATTTCCAAAATTCACTACTGTGATTTGCACACAAACTAATCGTTGACAGAGCACAAATACTTATGGTAGTATT
>CAZZJG010000112.1:0-3202 GCA_964654395.1 uncultured Candidatus Izemoplasmatales bacterium | reverse complement strand
TACCTTGCTTGTTCAAGGGGTGAATCAATGTAATACCTTTTTCACTAATAGAAATCATTTGTTGTTTATAAAGTCTACCTATAGCTCTTTTAAATGCACTTTTTGACATATTAAATACATCTCTAATTACCGTTGGATCAGTTTTATCGTTATAAGACACAAAACCTCCTTTACTAGACAATATTTCCATGATCAATGATGCATCTTTATCCATCATATTCTCTTTATTCTCAATCATCGTTCCAGCATAATGATAATTACCTCTATCATGAGTTATACGAACAGTGGTCATTTCGCCAAGTCGTAACGATTTACGCATATGATGATAATACACAAAAACAGTGTGCCCATTTTTGGTCGCTAACACATTCCCTTCTTCTCCGAAATGAATATTCCAAGCAGTCACCATTTCACCTTCTTTAAGTTGAACATTTGGTTGCAATAAGGAAGCAACTTGGAAACGTGATACTGGCCGCGCAACTAGCTGATCGCTTTTCGCTTTCATCGTCACAAGTAACTCATCACCTTCTACTGGCCAGTGTTTCTTTAAAACAGGTAAATCATCAATACTAAACAACAAATCCTTATTCAACCCAATATCTAAAAATACCCCTACCTTTTCGTTAACACCAACAACCTCTATAAAAGCAGCGCCTCTAGGAGGAAGAATCAATTCTTTCATCGAAGCATTCAATCTTCTACGACTATCTACATACAAAAACACTTTCACCTTTTGCCCAAGTTCAATCTCACCTACAACTTGCGAGTTGTGAAGAAAAACTTCAGTCTCATTTTTGCGCAAAATATAACCAGAAGACAATCGTTTTGTTACAACTAGCGTTTCATATGTACCAATTTGTAAATTCATAACTTCACCTCAAAATAATTATAACAGACTCACTACCACATCCACCCTAACATGCTTTCCACATCAATACAATAACAGTATGTTACAATAATACTGAGGTGTAAGTATGAAACGTTATATCACGTATTTAGTGTTTTATTCAATCGGCGGATATCTTCTTGAACGAATAATTAATCTACTCGTTCTATCACATTGGCTTGACAACCGGGACTTTCTCGGTTTCTATCAACCGATGTATGGCCTAGGCGTTTTATTTTGCATTTTCTTACTAGAACAATCAGCAGGAAAAATTAAAGTATTTTGGTTTTTCATTATATCAATTGTAATTACCGCTTTTGTTGAGACAGTATCTTGGTGGTCTTACTACATACTAACAGGAAACTTCCTGTGGAATTACAAAGATGCTTTCCCGTGTCTCTTACCATACACATGTTTCATCCCAACTACTCTTTTTAGCATACTTAACCTCTTAGTTGTTTACCACATACACCCTATAGTTAAAACCTATCTCGATAAACTTCATCCAGCGTTTTTCTATCCCACTTTCTCTTTTATCATTTTTGATTTATTTTGGACACTATATCATTTATTACAATGACCTAGTTACAATTTTTTTGGTTGCATTCTAAACTGTTATTTGATACAATGAATTCGCTTGTAAATGGAGGTGACACACATGGCAAACATCAAAGGACAAATGAAACGTAATCTTACAAATGAAAAACGTCGTCTTGCGAACGCTTCATTCAAATCTAGCTTAAAGACTGCGATTCGCCAAGTAGAAGAAAGCGTTGCTCAAAACGATAAAGAAGCTGCGCTCAAAAATCTCACAATCGCATACAAAAAACTCGACAAAGCAGTCGCAAAAGGCGTACACCACAAAAACTACGTTGCACGTAAAAAATCTAAGTTGTCACAATTAGTAAACACATTGTAAACAAAACACGTTCTCACAACGTGTTTTGTTTTTCTTATGATTGTAATATAAACAATTCTAATCCCAGTTTTTTATCAATCTTTCCACTCTTAATCCTGTAATCTAACTCTTCAAGCTTTTCAAGTTGTTCAATTACTGTTTCTTTTTTTACCTGCTTTGCATTTTTCATAATATAATACGCTCTCCCTGACGAAGCGTTAAAATAATCAGCTATATCATTTTTATCTGCGCCTTGTTCTAGTAATATCTTAGTATGTAGAATTTCACGATACTTGTTTGCTAAAATACCTAAAATACGCAATGGATCTTCACTATGGTAAATCAAATCCTGATAAACCCGTAAAGCATTAGAGCGATCACCAATTAGTATTTGATTGATAATTTCGTATACATTATCCTCAACATTACGTGTTACAACTTTAATTACAGTATCTTTATTGATGCGTGTCTTTCCAAGCGAATAAAGTAACACCTTTTGTGTTTCATTAACCAATACCTCTGTATTACTTTGTACACGGCTTAAAAGTTCATCAAGCGCATCTGCATCAATAGAAATGCCCTCAAGCCCAAGTTGTCGCTTGACCCAACTACGTAAATCAATTTCTTTTAAAGGTTCACACATTTCTACTTTCGCAACGTCAAGCAACATTTTTACGATAGCTTTCCTTTTATCAAGCTTACTACTCGGCACTTGGATGACTAACACAGTTTCTTCTACAGGGTTATCTAGGTAACGCCGCAAAGCTTCAACATTATGCTTCATTTGAACTTTAGTATCATTAGTTAAAAAAGTAGCGTTTTTTACAACTACTAGCTTACGATCAGCCATAAAAGGGATCGTAGATGCATCTTGTAGAGCATCCTCAATATTCACTTCTTCCGCATCATAACTAGTCACGTTGTATTCATCAACGCCAAGATCCGTCATTAATCGTTCGGTTTTTTGTTTAATTTGATAAGTATCGCTGCCATACAGTAAAACAATTGATTGTTCCATCCATAACACCTCTTTATTATTATACCACAAACACGTTACGGTTTGTGGTATTTTTTCCATTGATAATGCCCTATAAAAATCACCTCAATAGAGCCTAATTCATCAGTTCGAAAGACTTTAATCTTTCTTGATTCTAATCGCTCTATAACCGATGCATCCGGGTGATTATTACGATTGTTACGATGGACAATTATGAATGCCTCAAAAGGTTTTGTTCCATCTAAAAAAACATCAGTACTACTTGTAACGCTACCGTGATGTGCAACTTTCAAATAGTCTACTTCCATTTTGTATATATCTGCCCACTCCCGCTCCCATTCTCGCTCTGCGTCACCAGTAAACAATAAACTTTTTCCATTAATTTCAATCCAAGTCATTAAACTATTATTGTTTTCTGACA
>CAZZJG010000111.1:0-3223 GCA_964654395.1 uncultured Candidatus Izemoplasmatales bacterium | reverse complement strand
GTTGTTTGGGAAAACAGGCTTGTTCGCTTGGATTGCAATCGGGACAATTCTCGCAAATATTCAAGTGACAAAAAGCATTGATTTTCAAGTAGGCAATTTCGTTATTGCAGCTACACTCGGAAACATCATGTACGGAACATTGTTTTTAGTAACCGATGCACTCGGTGAGAAATATTCCCGCCATGATGCTAAAAAAGCCGTTCAAATTGGTTTTTTTAGTTTAATTGCGACTGTAGTTGTAATGCAAATTGCACTGTTATTCCAGCCGAACGAATTTGATTTTGCGCAAGACAGCCTTGAAACAATCTTTGGTTTTTTACCTAGACTTGCGTTAGGAAGTTTAACAGCTTACGCTGTTTCGCAAACATTTGATGTTTATTTCTTCCATAAAATTAAAAAACGTTTTTCATCTCACAAAACGCTATGGATAAGAAACAATGGCTCTACTATTGTCTCACAATTTCTAGATACAGTGATTTTTGTTCCTATCGCGTTCGCACCAATAACATTGTTTGGAGCTGATGGGTTACCGTGGGAAATAGTTTGGGAAATTTTTTGGACGACATACATCATAAAAGTAGTCGTTGCGGCACTTGATACACCGTTTGTTTATTTAATTAAACGCATCAAACCCATGGAAGAGACGAAATAATCGTCTCTTTTTTTAACCTATTATTGAAAACGCTAACACCATCATATATAATGGCCTTGTAACTTTTTTTGAGGTGATATACATGAAATCTAATTATGCAGCTCCACCATTTAGGATCAAAATGGTTGAATCAATTAAGCAAACCACGAGAGAAGAAAGAGAAAAACTATTGAAGGAAGCGGGATACAACCCGTTTGCTTTAAAAAGCGAAGATGTTTACATTGATCTTTTGACAGATAGCGGCACGGGGGCGATGAGTCAAGAACAGTGGGCAGCACTTATGCGTGGCGATGAAGCATATGCTGGAAGCCGCAGTTTTTATCGTTTAGAGCGCGTTGTTAAGGAAATAACTGGTTATAAATACGTCATTCCGGCACATCAAGGACGCGGCGCAGAACAAGTAATGTTACCGCAATTAGTGCATCATGATAATATGTTTTTTATTAGTAACTTCCACTTTGACACAACGCGTGCACATGTTGAACTCGCAGGAGCTCGGGCGCTAGATTGTGTAGTAGAGGAAGCATTTGATACTACTACCCCCTACCCTTTCAAAGGTAATTTTGATGTCAAACGTCTAGAGCAATTAATCAAAGAAAAACGACCTGAAAATATTGCTGGTATCATTATGACTATTACTAACAACAGTGCTGGTGGACAACCTGTTAGTATGGCTAATATGAAGCATGTAAAAGAAATTGCCGATAAATATCATATTCCAGTATTAATTGACGGCGCAAGATACGCAGAAAACGCCTATTTCATAAAACAGCGCGAAAAGGGTTATGAAACAAAAAGCATTCGCGAAATAGCCAAAGAAACATTCGCACTTGCTGATATTTTTCTTATGAGTGCTAAAAAGGATGGCCTTGTTAACATGGGAGGCTTAATTGCTATCAAAGATAACGAAGAGTTATATCAAAAATGTCGCACGTACATCGTGCCAATGGAAGGATTCCCAACTTATGGCGGTTTGTCAGGCCGTGATATGGATGCCTTAGCCGTTGGCCTCGAAGAGGCCCTAGATGAAGCGTATTTAAAACATCGTATTGATCAAGTACGTTATCTTGGTGATAGACTCTTGGAAGCAGGCGTTCCTATTCAAACACCTACTGGTGGCCATGCAGTCTTTGTAGATTGTGCAAAAATCGCGCCACATATCCCGTATTATCAATTTCCGGCACAAGCCGTATGCAATGAAGTATATTTAGAAGCTGGTGTACGTCCAGTTGAAATTGGTAGTTTTCTCCTAGGAAGAGATGTAGATACCGGAGAAAATCTACAAAGTCCGCTAGAATTGATGCGCCTTACCATACCAAGACGAACATACACATATGCCCATCTAGATGTCGTCGCAGATGCCGTTATAGCTGTTTACCAAAGAAGAAATTCACTTGTTGGCTTAACGTTCGAATATGAACCACCATTTTTAAGACATTTTACCGCACGACTAAAACCGATAACTGACAAAAATGGTGAAACAAATGAATAACTTAAACGTCACATTCTCACGCATTAATAAAGAAGCAAAAGAAACGTTAAAAGGTAATTGGTCGATAGCGATATTAGTATCCTTAGTCTTTTCGATGATTTACAATGCACCTAACCAAATAGCAATTAATCTAAACATACCGATTGCCCTATTGTTTTTGATTCACTTGCTAACGTTATTTATCGCACCAATTGAAGTAGGGTTAAACCGCGTATTTCTTGATTTTTCTGAACAAAAAAACACCAATATCGATCGTTTGTTTTATCCATTTAAAACTGGACGCTATGCTCGATCACTAGGTGCAATATTACTGCGATCAATTTATATTGGTTTACTTATTATGTTATTTATCATTCCAGGAATTATGTATCTATATTCTACTGCGCTAGTACCAATCATGCTCGCAGATAAAAAATATGATAAACTATCTGCCTCGCAACTGCTTAAAGTAAGCAAACTGTACATGCAGGGATATCGTTTTAAACTCTTTCTTATCGAACTAAGATATGTTTGGTATTATGGGTTGTTACTAGGAGCATCTTCTGTCTTAATCCAATTAGATTATGATCTTTTAGGTTATACGTTACTTGGTGTTGTTACTTTATTTTATACATTTAAAACAATGCCGTTATTGAGGGAAGCAACAATTATGTTTTACAAAACCGTTATTTCAGTAGACAAAGTAATTGGTGAAACAACATATCAAAGTGAATCACTCATTGATTACCTTGAAGATGACCCGCTTGCTGAAAGTGACGACGATCCGTTTTTTAAGACATAAATAGTCATCCCTCCTAGTTAAAGATACGAAACAAACACCACAAAAAAAGTAGACATATTTAATTATAAGTCTACTTTTGTTTTATTTTTTTGAAGTTTCTTTATCTTATTTTAGTTTAATGTACATACTGTCACCAATACTAAAGAAACGATATTTAAGGCTAATTGCTTCTTCATACGCCTTTAAAATACGATTTCTTCCAGCTAATGCGCTAACAAGCATCAACAATGTACTTTTAGGGAGGTTGAAATTAGTGATTAGATTATCTACACCCTTAAATTTGAATCCAGGATAAATA
>CAZZJG010000110.1:0-3246 GCA_964654395.1 uncultured Candidatus Izemoplasmatales bacterium | reverse complement strand
ATGTATAGTATATATTTCTACTTTTTATAGCTTTTATTATAAAACTTCTTTTTCCTTACGACAACGTTTTTTCGTTTTCCCCTAATTTCAACTTGTAGCTCTGTGCCTAGTTTTTCATAAGGTCTATTTACCATCGCAAGAGCGACTGTATCTCCAGATGTTGGTAACTGATAACCAGTTGTGACAAAACCTACTTTCTCATCGCCATAATAAACGTCATAACCATGACGAATAATCCCTTTATCCAACATTTGCAGCCCGCAAATTCGCCGTGATGTTCCTGCTTGTTTTTGTTTTAACAAAGCGTCTTTACCAATAAATTCACCTGCATCAAGCGCAACAGCGAAACTGTACCCTGCTTCTAAAGGCGTAATATGTTCAGAAAGTTCGTTACCATAAAGTGGAAGATTTACCTCAAAACGTAAAGTATCACGTGCTCCCAGTCCAATAGGAGCAATTTGATCTTTACCAGTTTTTAACAACTCTTTCCATATATGAACAATGTCTTCATCTGAACCGTATAATTCAAACCCATCTTCTCCAGTATACCCTGTGCGAGAAACAAGCACATTTCTTCCCGCAACAGTCATCTCTGTAAAATGGAAAAAACGTAAAGCCTCAATATCTCCAGTTGTCAATTGCTTTAATAATGTTTCTGCATATGGTCCTTGTAAAGCAACCTCATTAATTTGGCTTGATTTGTTTTCAACAATGCAATCAAATTCATTGTGTTTTATTATCCACTCATAATCTTTCGCTACATTTGAGGCATTCACAACTAATAGGAAGTGTTCATCGTGGAATTTATAGACAAGTAAATCATCGACGACTCCTCCGTGGTCATAACTCATCATGACTTATAATACTTGACCATTCACCATAGAACGAGTATCGTATGTAAAGAGATAATCAACAAGATTAATTGCCTCTTTTCCTCGAATCTCGATTTCACCCATGTGTGAAACATCAAACAAACCACACTTCGTTCGAACCATCATATGTTCTTCTTTAATAGAACTATACTGGATTGGCATTTCATAACCAGCAAACTCTACCATCTTTGCACCAAGTTTAAGGTGCTCGTCATACAGTACTGTTCGTTTCATGTCCATCTCCTTGAAATTGTTTATGAGCCTGATAACTGCTTCGAACCATGGCACCAGAGGCCACATGTCCGAATCCCAGTTTCATTCCGATTTTTTTGTACTTTGCAAATTGTTCTTCTGAGACGTATTCCAAAACAGGAGTATGTTGTTCAGAAGGTTGTAAATATTGACCAATTGTTAAAAAGTCACAACCAACATCACGCAAATCTTTCATGGCAGAAACCACTTCTTCTTCCGTTTCACCAATTCCGACCATAATACCAGATTTAGTCTTAATGCTAGGGTCAAGTTGTTTCACCCTTTTTAACACTTCTAAACTACGCGTATAATCAGCACGATCACGAAAACCAGGGTATAATCTTTGAATAGTCTCAATGTTATGATTGATAACATCCGGTTTTGCCTTTACTACTTTTTCCAATGCTGGAAGATGTCCTAAAAAATCAGGAATTAACACTTCAATATATACATCTGGCACCTTTTTTCTAATTGTTTGGATAACATGTGCGAAATGAGAACTACCATAATCATTACGTAAATCATCACGGGTTACAGAAGTAATTACAACGTATTTTAACCCCATCACTTTTACAGCACTTACAATTTGGTCTGCTTCGTTCGGATCAACAGCCAACGGCCTACCTTGCGTGACATCACAAAATGCACAATTACGCGTGCAACGGTTACCAAGTATCATAAAGGTAGCTGTCTTGTGACTAAAACATTCCAACTGATTTGGACAACTAGCCTCCTCACAAACAGTATGAAGTCCACGCTGCGCCAAGATAGAACGCACTTCTTTAAACCTTTCATTCATATCTTTTAAGTTTATACGTATCGTACTTGGTTTTCGTTTACGTGTTATCTTTTTTTTACCAAAAAACAGTTCAAGAAACTCCGTGCGTTTTAAATTTACGAAATAATCACGTACATGATGTTTATTCGTTACTTCAATAAACGCCTCTCTTGTAAAAGGTACACCCACAAACGCTTCTTCAAACTCAGACAAGTCATTAAGAGTGAAAAAATCACCCTTCACAGAAAGTTTCTTAATCAAGTTTCCATTTACTAACGCATGTACGCTGTAAAGACCTGAAGGAAATTTCAACGTGTTACTAAAGGTAAAACGAGGGTTTTTACCAATATTCCACTCATCAGTTTTAAATTTTGAAGCATATAATTTAACACGTTCTAAATCAAGTTCATCTAACATAATTTCTCGCTCTGAAACACTATCAATTAAACTCTGCTCAAACTCTTCAATTGACATATCTAATATTTCAGATAAATTCATAACACGAGAGCGAACGCTATCAATAGCTTTTGAAGCTAGTTTTTTAGGATGAGGCGTAAGTGATGATACTAAATGGTGTAAATTTGTATCAAACAAAATCGTTCCGTGAATTACCATGCGATCATTATGAATATATTCAGCAATGCCGCTACATTTACGCCCATCAACTAACAAATCATTTCTTCCACTAAACTGAATATCAACCCCGAGTTTAGCAATCGCAGAAACAATATTTTTAACAGAAGATTCTGGTAAATTTTCATGTTCTTTTGCAGAGGTAATGAAAGAGAATTGAAAACAACCAGAATCAGTATAAACAGCTCCCCCACCACTGTTACGACGGACAAGACTAATCTCAATTGAATCGAGGTATGATCGGTCCACTTCTGCCTCTGTAATTTGGTGCCTACCAATCATAACAGTAGGTTTCACTCGCCAAAGCAAAAAGACAGGTTCTTCCTGTTTCCATTCTTTAACCAAGTATTCTTCTAGGCCGAAGTAAAAAGCACATGACCAGTCCTCATTTTTTGATGTATTAATGTATAACATTGAAGCACCAACTTTCCACTCATATAATATCACAACTCTTCATAGATACAAGCGTTTTCTTAAAAATCAAAATAATCATTAAAAAAGCGGACTATTCCGCTTTCTTTGGTTGATTAATCATATCTTTAAACTCGGGATTAAATCGAAATCTAACTTGATAATGTGCCGGCACGACAATCGCCTTTTTTGTTTGCGGATTGACCGCATCTTTCGCTGGCATTTCAATCGTTTTAAAATAGCCAATTGGTTGAAAGTCAATCTGCTTTCTTTGTTTGAGCGCCTCGGTCAATACAACCG
>CAZZJG010000109.1:0-3249 GCA_964654395.1 uncultured Candidatus Izemoplasmatales bacterium | reverse complement strand
AAGGTTATTTCATCGATCAATTTAAAATTACAAAACACGGCGTTGCTTACATGATGAATGATAAGAACCTAAAAGATCAATTTCAGGTTTCGACATTTACGGTATCTCGCGGTATGGTAAATCAAATGGCAAACATTAAAGGCGTTGACATTTGGGCTAATTTTACTGAAGATGAGGATGGGTTAATCTACGCAGAACTTAGAAGCTCTGAACGCTCTATCGTTCATATTGCCAGAAAACATGGTGGAGGAGGGCATGCTTTAGCTTGTGGTTGTACATTAAAATCATTTGAAGAAGCATATCAAGTTTTAGAAGAGCTAGACCAATTCAACCAAGAAGGTGACCTACATGAATGAAATAAAACTCAAACAAATATTTCACGAAATAAAGACGCACGAAACAATTATTTTGTGCGCCCACTATCGACCCGATGGTGACGCAGTAGGGTCTACTTTCGGATTAAAAGATATCATTTTAGCTACTTGGCCAACCAAAAATGTTTATGTAGTTGGTGATACAACAGAATTTACCAAATTCATCGGCACGCCAGAGGTAATCGATAATAACGTATTTGAAGGAGCTTTGTTTATTGCTTTAGACACAGCCAATAAGGATCGATTAGCTGATCAAAGATATACAAAGGCAAAAACAATTATCAAAATTGATCATCATATAAAAGTAGAAGATTTTGGTGATGTTGATTATGTAGATACCAATCGCCCCGCATGTACTTTAATTATTTTAGATTTATATCAACTTTTCATGAAACAGCTCACAATGACTGAAGAAGGCGCAAAAGCTTTATATTTTGGTACTCTAACTGATACTGGACGTTTTCGATATGAAGGAGTCAATGGTGATACTTTCCGCAGTGTTGCCTTACTTTTCGATATTGGGTTTAATATAACAGAAATACATAGGTACTTAGATCGCCGTTCTGAAGAATTAACCAGATTTAAAGGCTACCTACTTCAACACTATAAAAAAACGAAAAATGGTGTTGTATATTTCAAAATCAAACCGCGACATTTACGCAAATTCAAAGTAACCTTAGAAGAAGCAACTAGTTTAGTCAATGAGCTTGGAGTTTTTGAAGACTATCCGATTTGGTTGTTATTTGCGGCTTATGAAGAAGGAGAAGTACGTTGTCGTTTACGTTCAAAAGGACCAGCGATTAATGAACTAGCTGCCAAATATGATGGTGGAGGACACAAGTTTGCCAGTGGCGCAACACTAGGTACTTGGAAACGTACAAAAGACTTAATTAAAGACGCTGATCAATTAGCTAAGGAATATAATAAAGTCCAAACAATATAGCACTGATGGTAAAACAATTAATATATCCACTAAAAATAGCCACATAGCGTGGTGACTTTTCCTTGCAAAAAAGATATTATTTATATATAATGTATTAGCATTAGTATCGCAAACAAAAAATATGGAGTGATTGAGTGGATCGCGTTTGGATTTCATTTACATTAATCTACCAAGAAGGAAGGAACCACTTCGAAGTGGAGGGGATTTTAGATAATGGAATTCTCCAATTTACTAGTCCTGACAAAGAAACGCATAAATTAGCGGTTTCTGATAATGTACTAGTATATTCTAAAATAGGTGAAGCAAATATGCGTTTTACCTTTGACACTGCAAAACGGACTAAAGGTACCTATGAAATAATGTCGCAAACGATGACTTTTGACATTGATACGAAACAATTGAGCCGCTCAAAAGGGAGCATCCTTGTGGATTATGATTTATCTCAATTTGGAGCAACAATTCACAATGCCCTCTTAACAATATTATATCGCCCCATTCAAGGAGGAAACCAGCAATGACAAATGAATATTCATTGATTGATCTTGCCGCTTTGGTTTTAGCTGAAGAAAAAAGACCATATGATATTTACGAGTTATACCAAATCGTCACGAAAAAAGCAGGACTTTCAGAAGAAGAAAAAGACCTTTATTTAAACAAGTTTTACACTGATTTAACATTATCAGCTAAGTTTATTTATGTAGGTGAAAATCAATGGAATCTCAAAGCCAATGAAAAAGTTGAACTTTGGGAAAAGGATGGTTCTTTCTATAAAGAATACAACACGGTCGAATTACCAGAAGAATACAAGACTGCACCATATGAGACGAAGAAAAAACCTAAAGCAGTCAAACAAGAAGAACAAGTCGAACCGGTTGTCGAACCAGTTGAACCTACTGTTCACCCTAAAGAAGAAGTTGTTGAAGAAGTCAAAGAACCAACCGTTGAACCGGTTGTCGAACCAGTTGAAAGCGTGGAAGAGAAAATCCAACAAGAAACGCTCTTTGATGATGAATTCGAAGAAGATTTCGACGATTATGATGACTTTGACGAAGAAAAATACAATGAGTATATGGATACTTACGAAGACCAATACGACGATTAATAACTGGATTAACTATTGATTTCACTTATACCATTTGGTATAATTTTCAAGGGCACGGATAGTTCTCCTACATGGGAGAACTATTTTATTTTTATTCGAAAAGGGAGTGATCACATGAAAAACACCAAGTTCATTTTCGTAACTGGCGGGGTTGTATCTAGTTTAGGAAAAGGGATTACTGCTTCTTCTCTTGGGCGTATTTTAAAAAGCAGAGGATTTAAGGTGTTCATGCAGAAATTTGATCCATACATCAATGTTGACACCGGAACTATGTCTCCCTACCAACATGGTGAAGTGTTTGTTACAGATGATGGAGCCGAAACTGATTTAGATTTAGGCCATTATGAACGCTTTATTGACGAGAACTTGTCAAGCGCATCAAATATTACAACTGGGAAAGTATATGCTCGTGTTATTGAGAAAGAAAGACGTGGAGATTATCTTGGCGCAACAATACAAGTTATTCCACATATAACAAATGAGATTAAAGAACAATTATATCTTGCAGCAAGAGAGAGCCAAGCAGACATCATTATTACAGAAATTGGTGGGACTGTCGGCGATATTGAATCATTACCTTTTTTAGAAGCTATTCGCCAAGCAAGAAGGGATTTTGGATATAAAAATACTATTTTTATTCATAGTACACTCGTTCCTTATCTCTCTGCGGCTGGAGAAATGAAAACTAAACCTACCCAACACAGTGTAAAAGAACTAAGAAGTCTTGGTATTTCTCCTGATATAATCGTTTTGCGCACTTCTCGTCCTATCACAAATGCAATGCGTGAAAAAATAGCACTTTTTTGTGATGTAAAAAAAGAAGCTGTAAT
>CAZZJG010000108.1:0-3252 GCA_964654395.1 uncultured Candidatus Izemoplasmatales bacterium | reverse complement strand
AACGCCTTCCTACAATCAGGGGAAGTTTTTGGAGGAAACCATTCGGTCGGTTCTGCTGCAGAACTATCCCAACCTGGAATACATCATCATGGACGGCGGTTCCACCGACAACAACGTGGAGATTATCAAAAAATACGATATAACACGCGTTGTCATAGATTCCATTATGCCCTTAGCATTATCAACCAAGGAGGAAAGTAAAAGATTACACCTCTTCGCTAACATAACAGAGAGAATGCGACAATGGGAGACTGCTACAGTATTACTTTCTGACTCAACACAAAAAGTAAAAGATATCCCCAAAGCACCAGGAATGAAATATAAACATTACTCGCCAAAGGGTGACGCATTCATCTTAAAAGGAAGCCATGAACAAATTATCTCTTTTTTTAAACAAACACCAAAAGAAGCGGCTTTAATAGCTTGTACAAATATCGTATCAAAAATAGACAATCGCATTACTTTTGACCTTGGATATGAGAACGACTTAGAAACAATAGCTAAATACATATTCCATGCGTTACGTGAAATGGATCGCATGAATGTACCAACTATTTACATTCAATCATTTCCAAACAAAGGACTTGGAGTCGCAATCATGAATCGTTTAAAAAAGGCCGCAAACAACAAAATTATAACCCTATAGGAGCATTAGCTCCTATTTTTGTATATTGAATTAATCTACAAATTATGATATTCTGTAAATGAAAATTAAAAATTGGAGGGAACTTTGTGAAGCAAAACGATTATGTACTTGGATTAGACATAGGCATCACATCTGTAGGATGGGGAATTGTTGATGCTAACAGTAAGGTAGTTGCTGCTGGTGTTCGTCTATTTGATGAAAACCAGTCTGAAAAGAAAAAGACCAATCAAACAAGACGAGAACACCGCTCATCTAGACGCGTGAAACGAAGAAGAAAACAACGGGTTGTGGAAATGAAACGTCTTTTGAAAAGAGAAGGCATAATTAGCGATAATTTTAAACCATTATCCAACCCGTACGCTATTCGCGTAAAAGGACTAACGCAGCAATTAAGTAATGAAGAATTAGCTACCGCATTATTGCATCTTGCGAAAAGAAGAGGAAGTTCACTTGAAGTTGTAGAAGAAGAAACCACCGCTGATGAAGAAAAGAAACTAAAAGCTACTCTCAGTGATAACACCCAATTTTTACATAATAACAATATTCACGTTTGTCAGCTGCAACTTAAGCGTTTAAATGAACGTGGTTTTGTTCGTGGCGTCGATAACGTATTTAAAACAGAAGATTACGTAAAAGAAGCAGAAGCAATTCTCAAAAACCAAAACAAATCAGCACAGTTTAACGAACATGCTGTAGAGCTTATTGCTAGAAGACGTCATTTTTCCGAAGGACCTGGTTCTTATGAATCACCGACACCTTATGGTAGATTCCGTAAAGATGAAAATGGAAAAGTAAACGAAGAACCTTTAAATCTTATTGAATTAATGCGCGGGCGTTGTAGTGTATATCCAGAAGAACTACGAGCACCCAAAGAATCCTTTTCTGCTGAATTACATAACTTCCTCAATGACTTAAATAATCTAAAAATACATGGGGAGCCTCAAAAACTAACCCCAGAACAAAAACAAAAATTAGTTTCAATTATAAAAGAAAAAGGATATTTGTCACCCAAAAATAATGCCGAAAAAGCTGTGTCAAAAGTAATAGGTATTTCTCCGGATTTAATTTCAGGATTCCGCCAAGATAAAAACGAAAAACCAATAATTACCGAATTCAAAGGGTACCAAAAATTCTTAAAAGTATTAGGAAGTAATAACCCTATTTTAGACAATATTGAACTACTTGACCAAATATCTGAAATATTAACATCTACGAAAGTTCTTGACGAACGCATCGATAAGATCACTAACTTAAATACAATCTTAGATAAAAAAACAATCAAAGATCTAGCATTATTACCTGGATTTACCCAGTATCATAGTTTTTCCTTTAAAGCATTACGCCTTTTAAACAAGGAAATGATGATTACAAGCCGAAACCAAATGCAAATTATTCATGATCAAAAGCTAATCAAAAAATCACCAATTGAAAAATTAGTCCTTGATGAAAGTTTAATCCTCAGCCCGGTTGCTAAAAGAGCTCATCGCGAAGCTTTAAAAGTTGTCAATGAATTAATTAAAGAATTTGGTCATTTCCGTAAGGTTATCATTGAGACCGCAAGAGAGAAAAATTCGAAAGAACAAAAAACGCTTCTTAATAGAATGCAAAAATTAAATGAAAAGAGAAATAAAGAAGCTGAGGCATTATTAGAAGGAACTGACTTAGAACATCTTGAGCTTAATGGAAAACAAAAACTAAAACTGCGTTTATACAAAGAACAAGATGGAAAATGCGCATACACATACAATTCACTAAATATACGCGCAATAGTAACAAATACCGATGATTACGAAATTGATCATATCATCCCTTATTCCATCTCACTTGATAACTCATATCAAAATAAAGTACTAGTTGAACGTAGAGCCAATCAATTAAAGGGAAATAACACGCCATTTAAATATTTCCAAAGCGGTAGAGCTTATGGCCAAGTTACATCATACGAAAAATTCAAAGAACTCGTTCTCGCAAATAATAATTATTCAAAACAAAAGAAACTAAACCTTACAAACGAACAAGACATCACCTCTTTTGATTCACAAAGAGGATTTATTGCCCGTAACCTAGTAGATACAAGATATGCTACTAGAGCGATTATGACCACGCTTAAAGAGTACTTTGATAGCAACGATGTTCCTACTATTGTCTATACAATGAAAGGAAAAAATACGAATTTATACCGCCAAATTGGATCATACGAATACTTCAAAAGATATAAATTCGCAGAATACAACGCACTATCAAAAGATCGTGATCAATACATCCATCACGCAATAGACGCATTAATTTGCGCTGGCCTTGCCGAACAAGCATCCCTCAAACGCATGTATCAAGTTGACAGATCAAAAGAAATAGATGCTGAAACCGGCGAAGTATTATCATATGACACCTCCCCAATGGAAGATACGCATTTCCTTGATTTTCTTGTTTCACTTGGCCAATTAGAAGATAAAGATATTCGTTTCTCTTGGAAAGTGGACACAAAACCTAACCGTCGTTTTTCTGATGAAACTATATATTCAACACGTAATGTAGATGGCGAAGAAAAAGTTGTCAAGAAATACAAAAATATTTATGAAATGAAAAATAGCGATCTTGAAAAGATG
>CAZZJG010000107.1:0-3290 GCA_964654395.1 uncultured Candidatus Izemoplasmatales bacterium | reverse complement strand
CAACCGGTTGTTAAATCAACATATCTTATGGCAATGAACATCTATGATGAAGCATTTGTTAAGACACAAATGGGAATTGGGCAAGCTAAGGCGATTGTATTCTTCGTTGTCCTATTGATTGTATCTATTGTACAAGTGCGATACAACCAGCGTAGGGAGGTTGAATTATAATGAAAAGACAAAAAATTCTTTTGATTATCTTAGAGATTTTTACTTTCAGTTTAATGTTGATGTTTTTCTTCCCCTTTGTGATGGTTGTGTTCAATGCTGCTAAAGATAATGCTGAGTTGATTCGGAACCCATTATCGCTTCCTGAACAATGGATGAACATCATTTATAATGCGATTGAAATTATGGGGCGCGATAACGTTAATTATTTCCAATCGTTTGGCTATTCTGTAATTATTACTGTCTTATCATTGCTAGCTATAGGGGTGTTTAGTGCTATGGCTGCGTGGGTTTTAGTCCGCACTAAAACAAAGTTATCTGTTTTCATTTTCTTGTTTTTCCTTTCTGGACTAGTAATTCCTTTCCAGGTTGTAATGTTACCGCTTGTGCGCTTACTACAAACACTTAAAGATTTGACTGGCATTCCATTTAGAACAACTATTCATGGTGTTGTTCTCGCGTATATTGGTTTTGGAGCACCTCTTAGTGTATTTATGTTTTATGGGTTTATTAAATCTATTCCGACAGATATTGAAGAGGCTGCGATTATTGATGGTTGTTCTAAATCACAGGTGTTTTTCCGTATAGTACTTCCTATTTTGAAACCCATTTTTGTGACAATGCTTGTTCTAAATGGTATGTGGATTTGGAATGATTATCTCTTACCCGTTCTAATTTTAGGAAAAGGTACGGAAATACAAACACTACCATTATCTGTCGCGAATCTTGCTGGGTTCTATGATAAGGAATGGAGTCTCATTCTAACATCAGTCATTATGGCTAGTATACCAGTTATCATATTATTCCTCTTTGCCCAAAAGCACATTATTAAAGGTATGACATCAGGTGCGATCAAATAATGAAACTAATTCGCAAAAACCGCATAAATAGAGAAGAACTTGCGGTTGATGAAACAATATTTTCCCTGACAAATGGTACTCTCGGTGTTCGTGGCGTGTTTGCGGAAGGTTACGGCACAGGCGACGAAAACCGGATGACTGTAATGAATGGGTTTTATGACTATTATGATTATAAATATGAGGAATATATGCCCGGTTTTCCCATACAGGGTCAAAAACTAGCTTTACTACCTGATGGAACTACAGTAAATGTTCGCATTGGTGGCGTCCATTTGAACAAAAATAATGCTTTATTAAAACATTTGACGCAATCTCTTGATATGGAGACGGGACTGTATGAAAGGGAAGCAATTTACTCACTTAATGACAATACATTTCGCATCACAGAAGAAAAACTTGTGCCTCTTAGTTTTCCAAATGTAATTGTGCAAAGAATAACGATTGAATCACCTAATTATGAAGGTGAAGTGTTGATTGATTCGTATTTGCAGCTTTCACAGCGAAAAGCACCCAAACAAAATGACCCTAGATTACACTCAGGGGAAGATGTGAATTTGGTTTTAGAAATGATGAATCCTCTTACAGGAACGATGCAATTAAGAACGAAAAAGTCAAATCAAGTTTTATATAGTCGCATCATGCATAGAGATTCATTACAATTTCACGTCGGAGATCAGATGCTTTGGGGAAGAAAAGTAACGAGGTTAGATCGTGAGCATCCTGTTGTTTTAGAAAAGTATATCCTACATGTTTCCAACAGCAATGATGAAAGACCACTTGATTCACTAGAAAAACTAACAAATAAAGTACTTGGGATGACATTTGAGGAAATTGTGAATCAAGAACGAAAAATATTTCATGATTTTTGGTCAACATGGGAGTTTCATATCGGAAACAATAAAGATTATGAAACATTGTTACGTTATAATACTTTTCAGCTATACAGACATGGTCCCAGAACGCCTTATAACTCAATAGCTGCGAAAGGTTTAACTGGAGAAGGGTATGAAGGACATTATTTCTGGGATACAGAAATTTATATGTTACCGTTTTTTGTGACTCAGTCTCCTGAAATCGCACGAAATATCTTGCTTTATAGGTATCATACAATGTCAAAAGCAAGAGAAGAAGCAAAATTCCTTGGCGTAACACGTGGCGTCAAAATTCCTTGGCGCACCATCAATGGTTCTGAAGCTTCCCCTTACTTTCTTGCTGGGAGCGCGCAATATCACATTAACAGTGATATTGCATATGCCGTTTTATTATATTTTGATGCCACAAACGATGTCCAGTTTCTCATGCATAACGGATTTGAAATGCTTGTTGAAACAGCGCGATTTATGACGGAAATGGTTGTTGAAGTTGATGGTGTGTATCACCTAAACGCCGTAACTGGGCCGGATGAGTATACAACTTTAGTTGATGATAACTACTATACTAATCGCATGCTTCAATATCATTTAGAAAGATTGGCGCAGTTATACCATGACTATTATAGCAACTTACAATCTGTAATTAACCGTTTAAATGTTACTCCTACAGAAATCAAATATTTTGAAGGAATCGCTAAAAATATACATTTATCATTTGATCAAAAGTTAGGAATAGTTGCACAAGATGCAAATTTCTTACAGAAAAAAAGACTGGATTTATCCACTATTCCAAAGGATCATTTTCCACTCTTACTAAATTATCACCCATTATTTCTAACAAGTCATCAAGTTTTGAAACAAGCAGATGCATTGCTTTCATTGATGTTATTAGGTCACGATAAAGATGTGATTCTAAATAGTTTTAATTATTATGAGCCTATTACAACTCACGACTCTAGTTTATCAAAATGTGTTCATAGTATACTCGCTTTCCAACTTCACTTAGATGACATTGCTTTACCATATTTCAAAGAGGTATTGGAAACAGATTTAAAAGATGTGCATCAGAACACAAAGGATGGTCTTCACATGGCAAATCTTGGGGGTTCATACATGAATTTCATGTATGGGATTGTCGGCCTTAGAATTACCCAAGACCACGTGAAACTGTCTCCGCGTGTTTTCGATGATATAAGCTATTACGCGGTAACATTCCGTTACCGTGGACATTCCGTCAAGGTAACCGTTGATAAGAAGGTGACGATTGTAACTGAGGAGCCTGTGAAAATTGAATTATACAATCAGTCTATTCTTGTAAACGGCACATATGTGGCGGAGATGCCAAATATCATTTGATTTTCTATTTCTAAAAAATTAATTATGAAGGCGG
>CAZZJG010000106.1:2839-3293 GCA_964654395.1 uncultured Candidatus Izemoplasmatales bacterium | reverse complement strand
GGGCAATCGGTGTTGATAAAGACCAATATGCTGATGGTATCTACAATGACAATGGTGATTCTGCAGTTCTTACATCTATGATGAAACGCGTTGACGTTGCTGCTTACAATGTTGCAGAAGCTACTTATAACGGCGAATTCCCAGGTGGACAAATTCTCGTATTTGACCTCACCAATGATGGTGTTGGACTACCTGCAGAAAACCCGAACCTTTCTCAAGCAATCATCGACGAAGTTGCTCAATACAAAGCTGGAATCCTTGATGGAACTTACACTGTTCCTACAGTTCCTTCCCGCTTACAAGATAGCAACTAATTTACACCTAAGAGTTAATCACTAAAAGCACGTTTCGTCCATGAGGCGTGCTTTTGTACTGCTTTTTTCTTTTCTTTGCAAGCTAACAGTTTTATGTTACAATGGCACCATCAATACTGGAGATGATTGTATGACAGCAC
>CAZZJG010000106.1:0-2829 GCA_964654395.1 uncultured Candidatus Izemoplasmatales bacterium | reverse complement strand
AGACATTATCAAAGATCCTACTTTGACAATTGAACAAAAAGTAAATGAGCTCGCAAAACTAGGAGAAAATACATTTGAGCCTCTCGTGCGAAGCCAAAAGCTACAAGCATTTTACGATGAAGGAATTTATTGCGAACTATTTGAAGGAAATGCTCCTTTTAAACCGCGTTATATTACTCCTGATTACGAGAAGTTTATGCGTCAAGGCTCAAAGTTTTTAGGTTTAGAGCCACCTAAATCACTTGCGGAAGCACTCAATCATCTTTTAATTCTGTATCATCATGTGCCATCTATTACTAACTTTCCTGTTTACCTAGGAAACCTAGATACACTACTCGACCCTTTCATTGAGGATGAAAAGAGCGCCAGAGAACTAATCAAATTATTCTTGCTCCAAATTGACAGAACAATCACTGATTCCTTTTGTCATGCAAATGTCGGACCAAAAGCGACAAAAGCTGGTTGGATAATCCTTGATGTTATCAAAGAACTTGATAATCCAATCCCTAATTTGACGCTTAAGGTCAGTGATGAAACAGCAGAAGACTTTCTTAATGAGGCTATCGCCACATCAATGGAAGTGGTAAAACCTGCACTTGCGAACGATGCTATGTTTCGCAAAGAATTTAAAGGCGAATATGCCATCGCAAGTTGCTATAATGGACTGAAAATAGGTGGCGGCGGATATACCCTTACAAGACTTCGACTAAATAGAATCGCCGCAAAAACTAAGGATTTACCGTCGTTTTACAAAATGCTTGATGAAGTTATCGAAGAAAACCTTATTCAAATAGATCGCCGAATTTCTTTTATTGTGGAAGAAGCAAAATTCTTTGAAACTAATTTCCTAGCACTTGAAGGTTTAATTGAACAGGAAAAATTCACTGGCATGTTTGGTATTGTCGGGCTAGCCGAATGCGTTAATGAACTTTGTGATGAACGCTTTGGTCACTCCGATAAAGCAGATGCGCTTGGTGTAGAAATTCTTGAACATATTCAAAAAAAAGTATCCCAACATGATGGTAAATATTGTTCTTTCTTAGACAATAAATATCTCCTGCACGCACAAGTTGGTATTGATACCGACTATGACTGTACTGCAGGATGCAGAATACCTATCGGTGATGAAATCGAAATACAAGATCACATCATTCAAGCAAGTCTTTATCACCGTTTTTTCCCAACAGGAATTGGCGATATCTTTGTGTTTGATAAGACATACAAAAAAAATATCCCTGCTTTAAGAGATTTATTAGATGGGGCGTTTAAAAATAAAATGCGCTATATCACGTTTCACGCCAGTGATTCGGATTTGATTAAAGTCACAGGTTACTTAGTAAAAAAGAGCGAAATTGACAAACTAAGCAAGGGTGAAGCAGTGTTGCGTGATACTACCGTACTTGGAAAAGGAGCTAATGAAGGAACACATGTCTTCAATAGATTGGTCCGGAAGTAATCTTCCAATACTAAAAATGTATCCCTTTTCCTCTACAGACGGATTGGGGAATCGTTATGGTGTTTACCTAGCTGGATGTAATTTCAACTGTAAAAGTTGTCACAATCCAGAATCCATCCAATCTTGCATTAACTGTGGTGAGTGTGTATCTTCATGTGAATTTAACGCCCTAACATTTCATGAAGGACGCGTCATCTATAATCCAAATAACTGCACTGGATGTGATGAATGCATTCACACTTGTAATTATCTTTCCTCACCAAGGTTATTTGATTGGACAGATGAAAAACTACTCCAAGATATTCAAAAACGCCGTGATTATATACGGGGAGTAACTTTTTCTGGTGGTGAGGCAACCCTTCATTATAAACGTCTAGTTCCAATAATAAAACGCATCAAAGAAATGGGACTTGAAGTACTTATTGATACGAACGGGAGTTTTCTTATTGACAAGTCCTTTCAAGAATTTCTTGATTTGGTTGATGGGTTTATGGTAGACATAAAGTTTTATGATGATGTGATGCATCGCGAATATACTGGAGTAAGTAATGAAAACGTACTAAAAAATATCCCGATGCTTCAATCACTTGAAAAACTGGTAGAAGTGCGAACTGTCTTGTATGGAAAACCAAATAATGTTGCGGAAATAAAGAAAATTTCTACTCTATTTTCCAAAGACATCTTGTACAAAATAATTCCATATCACACATATGGAGTACGAAAAAACTTTCGACCGTTATTTGAAGTGCCTTCAAAAGAGGTAATAAAGGCGGTCAAACTATGGATGGAACAAACAGAGCGAAACTACACCGTAGTGGAATTCTGATGAACAAATGTTCAATACTGATAAAGGAGAATCCAATGGAAAGTAACTATGTTATTGAGATGACCGGGATTACGAAAGTATTCCCCGGAATCAAAGCCAATGACAAAGTGGACTTGCATGTAAGGGATCGCGAAATCCATGCCCTTCTCGGTGAAAATGGTGCTGGAAAAAGTACTCTTATGAGTGTGCTTTTTGGTCTATATCAACCTGAAGAAGGTACTATTAAGATTCGCGGTAAAGAAGTTGAAATTACTGACCCGAACGTAGCAAATAGCCTAGGTATCGGGATGGTGCACCAACATTTTAAACTGGTGGATAACTTCACTGTTACCGAAAATATCATTCTCGGTATGGAACCAAAAAAATCGTTTGGTCGCATCGATATTGAAAAAGCTGCAAAGAATCCATGCACCGCAAACCAAAACCACTGCATAAGCGGCGATGACCCCCAGATACTCAAAAGCCAACCCAGCAAGCCCGCTGCCTAAAGCGCCACATGCATTCGTTGCATCATTGGAGGAAGAGGTAAGAACTTGAACTTCACTAT
>CAZZJG010000105.1:0-3407 GCA_964654395.1 uncultured Candidatus Izemoplasmatales bacterium | reverse complement strand
CATGATGAGTTATTATATCATATTTAATCAAGATTCATCCCCTTGATCGATTTTTTTAAGTGCTGGAACAATCTTTTATATTGCGGGTCTTTGAAACATTCCTTATCCATAAGGATATCAAAAGCATCTTGTCTTGCAATTTCAAGAATTTTTGTGTCATCTACTAAATTTGCATATTGGAACTTCATATCTCCTGACTGCCTGACACCAAAAAAATCACCTGGCCCTCGTTGATGCAAGTCTTCTTGACTAAGCACAAATCCATCATCAGTTTGCTCTAAAACACGTAATCGCTCACTTGCGGATTCATCAGAACAAAGCAACAAACAATAACTTTGTGTATTTCCTCTACCAACACGGCCACGTAGTTGATGGAGTTGTGATAAACCAAAGCGCTCTGCATTAAATACTACCATCATCGTAGCATTTGGGTTATCAACTCCCACTTCAATAACAGTTGTTGAAACCAAAATTTGCATATTCCCTGAATAAAAGTCATCCATAATTCTTTCTTTACTTTCATTTTGAATTTTGGAGTGAATAATCCCTACATTATAATGAGGAAATCTTTTTACAAGCTGTTGGTAAACAGAGTGAGCATTAGCTAAACTACTAACTTCACTTTCAAGAATCAAAGGTGTTACAACATATATCTGTCTATTTTTTCTGAGCTCTTCTTCCATTAATAGCTCCACCATATCAAGCTGGTTTAAACAAAAAAGCTTCGTCTCAACAGGTTTTCTATTAGCTGGTTTTTGCCTAATTTTTGTTATGTCCATATCACCATAATTGCTATTTGCTAGTGTCCTTGGTTTAGGCGAAGCAGAGATATATAAAATATCAGGCATCTCACCTTTTTCACGCATTTTTTTACGCTGATTAACGCCAAAACGGTGTTGTTCATCAGTAATAACTAAACCAAGATTTCCATATTGAACATGTTCACTAAAAAGAGCATGTGTTCCCACTACTAAAATGGGTGTAGAAAATGAAAGTTGTTGTTCGGTCTCTTTCCTAACAGAAGTATCCATTTTCCCTGTTAAAAGCAGAACTTTGTATTTAGTATTTTGTAATAGCACAGAAAAAGTATTAAAGTGCTGTTTAGCAAGCAAATCGGTAGGAGCCATGACAGCTACTTGATATCCTGCACTTAAAGCAGCCAAAGCACTTATGGCAGCGACAACCGTTTTTCCACTTCCGACGTCTCCTTGTAAAAGACGATTCATCGGATGTGGGGAAGAAAGGTCTTTTAAGATTTCCCGCACTACTTTTTTCTGATCAAATGTTAAAGCAAAAGGTAATGCGCGAATCATGCTTTTTACTTCTTCTACATCGTATGTTTTTGCCTTAATTTTTTTAGCTCGTTTTTTTAACCTAATATATTGCAATTTCAACTGAAACTTTAACAACTCTTCATATTTTAGCCGTCTCGATACTTGCTTCAAATCCTCTTGGGTCGTTGGAAAATGGGCATAATTCACTAATTTAAGATATGGAAGCAAACGGTATTTTATTCTTAAATCTTCTGGTAGATCATCGAACAATAAATGCCCATAGTCCCTTATTGCTTGTTTAACTAGTTTCCCCATCTGTTTATCTGAGATTCCTTCTAAATCATATACTGCTTCAATTTCACTTGTTAAATTCTCGCGCATTTTTAAAGTTGTTGCAGTAAACATTCTTTTTGTACGGTTTAGTGTTCCGGTTAAAACAATTTCCCTACCAACAGTAAGTATATTTTTTAAATATTCCCGGTTGAAGATAGAAACTTGAAAAGTTCTATTCTCTATTATAACGGAAAAAGATAAACGGTTAAGGTTTCTTCTAATATAATGAACAACCGCTGGAGTTGTAACAATTGCTTCTATGGTAATGCGTGACTCATCGGGCGCGTCAGCGAGATTTGTTAATTGGTAAATTTCATATTTTTTTGGGAAACGGCGGATCAAATCAAAACAATCGTAAACATCATTACGAATGAGTTTTTGTTTCATTCGGGGACCTACCCCACGAAGTGTTTCAAGGTTACTCAATGGCCGCACCTCCTTCATTCATTATATCACAAAGGAGATTGGTGCTCACAAAAAAAAGGAAGAGTAACCTCTTCCTTTATTCAACCGCAATAATGTATGAATAGATAGCTTGCCCACCATCAATTAGCTCTACTTCTACATCTGGATGGTGTGTATCAACACATAGAGATATTTTTTCTAGTTCTTCCTTTGTTACGTCTTCTCCATACATGATAGTAACAATTTCACTATCCTCATCAATCATTTGTTCGATAAGTTTACAAACTGTGTCATAACGTTCTTTGTTAGAAGTTACAATATCACCATCAAAAATACCAATGAACTCGTCTTTTTGAATTGCTAATCCTTTGTATTCAGTGTCTCGCACAGCATATGTAACTTCGCCACTTTTTGTTGATTGAATTAATTCTTCCATCTCAGCAAGGTTCTCTTCAAGCGCTTGGTTTGCATCAAACATTGTAAGGCATGCATACCCTTGTGCGATAGTTTTAGCTGGTAAAACATGAACGTCTTTATCTTCTACTAGTTTTGCAGCATGTTGAGCAGATAATAGAACATTTCCATTATTAGGAATAATCAAAATATGATCAGTATTTAAAGACTCGATAGCACTAATAAAATCTTCAGTGGCCGGGTTCATAGTCTGACCACCCTCAATAACACAGTGCACGCCTAGTTCTAAGAACGTGTTTTTCAATCCCTCACCATTTACAACAGTAATAATGCCGTACTTACCTTTTGGTTTTTCATAGTGTGCATGGTGATGACCGCATACATTTCCGCCTTCTTCTTCCGTATGTAACAATGTTTCTGTATGTTGGATGGACATGTTTTCAATTTTTAGCGTCGCAAAACTACCGTACTGTTGACCAAAATTGAGAACATCTCCTGGTGTTTTTGTATGAATATGGACTTTACAAATTTCATCGTCTGACACTACAACTAAACTGTCACCAAAACGAGAAATCTTTTTGGTGAATTTATCTTTGTTAAATTTATGGCCTTCGGAAAGGTTGATGATAAATTCAGTACAATAACCAAAGTTTTCTGTTTGTTCATATGTGGATAACTGTTTCGCAACAGTAGAAACAGTTGCGAACTCTTCTAGTTCAAGAATCGTTCCTTCTAATGCGAGAATCATACCATCAATAATGACGTTAAAACCAGCTCCGCCACTATCGATAACGCCAGCTTCCTTAAGTACTGGAAGCAAATCAGGAGTGCGGTCAAGTGAAGCGTATGCTTCGTCACGATATACTTTTAAAATATCGTATAAGCCCGAATCTGGTTATACGATGGATTCTGCTTTATCTGCTGCTTCTCTCGCAACGGTCTAAATGGAACCTTCAACAGGATTAATTACAGCGCCATAAG
>CAZZJG010000104.1:0-3425 GCA_964654395.1 uncultured Candidatus Izemoplasmatales bacterium | reverse complement strand
CGATTGGCTTTTATGGTGTACCTTTTAGTATAAAACTTTTAATTGGTATGATTTTTGTTTTTGGTGGAATTGTGTTAAGTGAGCTTTCTAGTTCTATGCAAAAAGAGTGATTTTTTATATTCGTTGCGCAAGGAAAATTGTTAAATACTATTAAAGTGAAAATGGTATGTAGTTATTTGTTGTGTTATAATAAAGACACTTGAAAGGATGATGTGTTTGAAAGAAGGAATTATTGTCAAGTTAATTGGGGGATTGTATACTGTAAAGGCTGATGATGGTAAAAAATATGAGTTGAAAGCTCGTGGTAAATTTCGTCATTTAGGGGAATCACCCAAAGTTGGAGATCATGTTGTTTTTGATGATTTCTATATTTTGAATGTAAAAAAGCGGAATAATAATCTCGTTCGTCCACCTATTTGTAACGTGGATCAAGCAATTTTGATTAATAGTGCCAAGCAACCGGATTTTAGTTTACAGCTTTTAGACCGATTCTTGCTTCAAATAGAACTTGCGGGTATTAGACCTGTAATTGTTGTAACAAAAATAGACTTATTAACTAATGAAGAACGCGCTCGTTTAGAAGAAATGTTATCGTATTATCAAAAATTTTATGATATATTATTTATCTCTAATAAGACAGGCGAAAACGTTGAGCAAATGAAAAGCATTCTTGCGCACAAAATTAGTGTGTTTGCTGGTCAGTCAGGAGCTGGTAAAAGCAGTATTTTGAACGCTCTTGATTCTTCATTTCAACTAAATACAGGTGAAATATCAAAAGCTTTGGGACGGGGTAGACATACGACAAGACATGTAGAGTTATACGAGATTTGTGAGGGATATGTCGCAGATACACCAGGTTTCTCAAAACTAGATTTGTTTAATGTGACAGAAGAAGATATACGAGACCATTTTGTTGATTTTGCTACGTTAAGTCAACAATGCCGATTTAGAGGATGTTATCATGACCACGAACCTGGTTGTGCTGTAAAACGTGAATTAGAAAAAGGTAATATCCCACAATCTAGATATCGGAATTACCTGCAAACCTTACAAGAACTCCGTCAACAAAAACCGAGATATCCGAGGTGATCATATGATTGTTGCACCATCAATACTAAGCGCGAATTTTGGTAATTTAGAGCAAAGTATTTCTAATGTTAAAAATGCTAAGTGGCTTCATGTAGATGTAATGGATGGGCATTTTGTTCCGAATATTACAATTGGCCCTATTGTTGTAAAAGGTTTACGCGAAATTACGGATCAAGTTTTAGATACGCACTTAATGATTACTGATCCACTAGCTTATGCGGAGGCTTTTGTAAAGGCCGGAAGTGACCGAATCACCTTTCATTTTGAAGCGACAAATAATCCTTTAAGAGTTGCGAAAGAAATACGGAAATTAGGCGTACCTGTTGGCGTATCAATCAAGCCGAAAACAGATGTGAAAGAAATATTGAATTTACTTGAAGTTGTTGATTTGGTTTTGGTGATGAGTGTAGAACCAGGATTTGGTGGACAAAAGTTTATAGGGAATGCCCTTGATAAGATAAAAGAATTAGTAACCTTGCGAAATGCGATTGGTAAACCATTCTTGATTCAAGTAGATGGTGGAATTAACGAAGTAACTGGTCGTATGTGTAAAGAAGCAGGAGCTGACGTGCTGGTTGCAGGTTCTTTTGTATTTAATAGTATTGACCCAGCATCAAAGGTGGAAAAACTTCGATGAATGTGCATGTATTTCTTTATCCATTTGATTATAACGGGTATATGATTCAAACAATAAATAAGGAAGATATCATCATTGGTGCAGATCGTGGATCGCTGTATCTTTTAAAACATCATATGCGCTTAGACCTCGCAATCGGAGATTTTGATAGTGTTACTGAAAAAGAGTTATCAAAGATAAAGGCATATGCAAAAACAGTTGAGATTTATCCTTCGAAAAAAGATTGGACTGATTCTTTTTTAGCAGTTAAAAAAGCAAAAGAGTTTCACGCAGAAAAGATTATAGTTCATGGGGGAATTGGTGGTAGAATAAGTCATACATTAGCAAATTTGATGTTGTTAGAAGAAAATGTGACAATCCACACAAGTACAAAAACTTTATTCGTACTAAACCCAGGGACAAAATTTATAAAAAACAACAAAAAATATATTTCCTTTTTTGCTTTAAAAGAAGTTCAAGAGTTAACGCTAAAAGGCTTTGAATTTGAAATGAATAATTACAATTTATCGACTATCGATCCATTATGTACTTCAAATTTAGGTAGCGGAACTGTATCCTTTAAAGCAGGAAAACTGCTTTGCGTACTTGAAGAATAGTAGAACGAAAAAAGGACCCATCACGGGTCCTTTTTCAAAATAGAAAGGAAGAGATTTATGAAGAAAACTGAGATGTGCCATAAAAAAAGCCGTTGACGGCTCTTTTCTCAGACGAATTAAGCTCGTTTCACTAATCCGCTGCGGAGTGCGCGTGCAGACACGTAGACGCGTTTGACGGTGCCGTCTTCATCTACGATGCGAACTTTTTGCAAGTTGGCTTTCCAGCGTCTCTTAGTAGCGGTTAGAGAGAATGGACGGTTGTTTCCGCTCATGCCTCTTTTTTTCGTGACGTAACATTCTCTTGCCATGTCGTACCCTCCTTTTAACGGATTACAGCATAGTTATTGTAACATATGGAATATAAAAATCAAGAGAAAAATAAAAAAAATTTTAAATTTATATTTCTCTTTATTATTAAGTATAGAAAGCACGATTATGTACTATTTAATTTGAATTTCAAAGCATGAATAACTACTCATATGAATTGGCTCTATTAAGCCGTCGAACGTATCTATTGCAAAAGGACATGATGTATGATACAATGTGGTACGTTAACAAAAAAACAACGAGAAATACACGAGACTTATTTGGAGGAAGAATTATGAACAATCCTACCGTGATTGATGGAAGCCTATTTAAAACATTAATCACCAACGGAACCATTGCACTTCGAAACGATCATCAAAGAATCAATGAACTGAATGTGTTCCCCGTCCCGGACGGAGATACCGGTAGTAATATGCAATCCACGATGATGAGTGGTGTAAAAGCTATTTCAGATTTAGAAAATGAATCTATTGACAACGTTGCGAAAGCACTTTCTCGCGGTCTTTTAATGGGCGCAAGAGGAAACAGTGGTGTTATCTTGTCCCAGCTTTTCAGTGGATTTGCGAAAGTTTTTAAAGATCAAGAAACTATTGATATACCTACTTTTGTAGAAGGGCTTTTGCAAGGCGTCAAACAAGCTTATGGCGCTGTAATTAATCCTGTTGAAGGTACCATTTTGACCGTTGCGAGAGAAGCAGCTGATAAAGCAGAATCCATCGTAAAACCAGATTCGGGCTTATACGATATTTTAAAAGTATATCGTGACGAAGCATACG
>CAZZJG010000103.1:0-3437 GCA_964654395.1 uncultured Candidatus Izemoplasmatales bacterium | reverse complement strand
GGATTAAGCGTATAGGAGGATAACCATGGGAACTATTGATTTTGTATTGTTATTTGTATCATTGTTGCTTATCACATTAGTTGTATTACAAAGCTCTAAAGACAATGCTGCGAATGCTTTCAGCGGTGAGAAAAGTGAATTATTTAACAATCAAAAACAACGTGGGTTTGAACTTGTCATGAACCGTGCAACCCTAGTTGTAAGTATTATTTTTGTCACCTTAAGCATTTTAGCGATTGCTTTATAGAACACTTTGTGTGTTCTTTTTTTCTCTTTAGGTAGGTAGTAATATGAGAGATCGTATTTTAGAGTATTTTCGCTCTTTACCTTATCGTAAAGCTGATGTTTCAAAGTTAAAAGATGATTTGCACATCCAAACGTCAAGTTCCTTTACTGCTTTAGTAAAGGAACTCAACAATCTTATTGATGAGGCGATTTTGATTGAGGGCGAAAATCATGAATATACTTTAATTGAAAACACCAACTTCATGACAGGTATTTTACATTTAAAGCGGCGTGGATATGGGTTTGTTTTACCAGATCATCCAAATGAAGAAGATGTATATATACCGTCTAGCGCTTTGCATGATGCAATGAATTTAGACCACGTTCTTGTGAGAGTTTTAAATCGTAGTAATCGTTTCCGCAAAGAAGGAGAAATTGTTCGAATTTTAAAGCGCAATCGAACCCATATTGTCGGTACAGTTGTAACTTCAAAAAAAGAAGCTATTTTATTAGTAGATGATTCAACTATTAAACAAGAAGTGTTTATCACAAAAAATAATTTATTAGGCGCAAAAGATGGCGACAAAGTATATGCATCAATTTTAAACTACTCAAAAAAAGGTCGGATTGAGTGTGCGGTAAAGAGAATTCTTGGCCGTAAAACTGATCCTGGTGTTGATGTCCTATCAAAGTTATTTGAATATAATATTGATCCATTTTTTTCTGACGAACTGCTTGCGCAAGCAAAAAAATTAAAGTTTACTCCAGAATATGAAAACCGCAAGGATTTACGCAACCTTCCTTTTGTGACAATTGATGGTGTTGATGCGAAAGACTTTGATGATGCGGTATATGTTGAGCGCGACGAACAAGATAATTATAAATTATATGTATCAATCGCTGATGTCAGTCACTATGTTTCAGAAGGTTCATTGCTTGATGAAGAAGCATTTCGCCGTGGCACCAGTATTTATCTTGCTGATAGGGTCGTTCCTATGCTTCCAGAAGTACTTTCTAATGACCTATGTTCACTTAAGCCTATGGAAGATCGCCTTTGTATTACTTGTGAAATGTTGCTTAAACAAGATGGTAGTTTAAAACAGTATGATTTATACCCATCAATTATTAGATCATCTGCTCGCTTAACTTATCATAATGTTAACCTGCTTTATGAGGGTGAGGATTTAATACAAAAGAGAGATATTACTAAAATGTTGTTTGATTTAAGAAGTTTAGCTTCTTTGTTAAAAAAAAGACGTCAATCAATGGGCAGTCTTGACTTCGTAACGCAGGAAGCAAAATTTATCTTAGATGAAGATGGGAAAGTACAGGAGATTTTGTTGCGAGAACATGGTGTTGCTGAATCTGTTATCGAAGAATGCATGTTACAAGCTAACAAAGTTGTCGCAGAACATTTTCATTGGATGGAAGTTCCATTCATTTACCGCGTTCATGATAAACCTGACGAAGCAAAACTACGTAAATTAGTTGAAATTTCTGCAGCCTTTGGTTATAAAGTTAAAGGAACGCATGAGGTTTCTCGCCATGAACTAAAACAGCTTTTAAAACGCATTAAGCATACCCCCTATGAACAAGTCATCAATATGCTGATACTAAGAAGTATGCAAAAAGCAATTTATAGCCATGTTAATATTGGACATTATGGTCTTGCGTTTCCCTATTACACTCATTTTACTTCACCAATTAGAAGATATCCTGACTTAATTGTTCATCGTTTGATACGCCAATATATATTTAAATCTGATCTTTCGGAAAAAACTTTATTACATGTTAAGCAAATTATCGAAAGTATCGCCAGTCAATCTAGTAAAACCGAGCGTAATGCAGTAAACTTAGAAAGAGATGTAGCTGCCATGAAGATGGCTGAATTTATGTCCAGTCATATCGGTGAAGAATTTGAAGGTTATATCAGTAGTATCACATCTTTTGGCTTATATATCACTTTACCAAATACTATTGAAGGACTAGTCCATATATCAAATTTACAAGATGATTACTATCACTATGATGCGCATTTTATGATGCTTATAGGTGAGAATACTCATAAAACGTACCGTATAGGCAACACCGTCAAAGTAAAAGTAACTTCTGTGAACATAATCGATGGTGAAATTGACTTCAAGTTGATATCAGGAGGTGATATACTTGAAACTAATCGCCCAAAACAAAAAAGCTCGTCATGACTACTATATCCTTGAAACACTTGAAGCTGGAATTGTTTTAAAAGGGACAGAAATCAAAAGCATTAGGCAACATAAAGTAAGTTTACAAGATGCTTATTGTACTATCAAAAAAGATGAATTATATGTGATTGGTATGTATATCGCCAAATATAAACAAGGAAACATATTCAACCATGATGAACGACGAACTAGAAAATTACTGCTTCATAAACAAGAAATACGTCGACTTAAAAACAAATTGAAAGGTGAAAGTTTGACCATCATACCAACAAAAATATATATTTCAAACGGTTATTGTAAATTGGAGATTGCTATCGCCAAAGGGAAAAAGCAATATGATAAAAGACAAACATTAAAAGAAAGAGATATTAAACGCCAATTAGAGCAATCACAAAAATATCGTTCTTAGTCTTTGATTACAGAAAAAAATGAGGTATAATATAAGTGGATCATATGATTCACTACATGGGGTTGTTTTGGATTCGACAGGGTACCTTGGATCGCAGAAGCATGCCAGCATGGTGGCTGTAAAAACACTAGGTTAAATATAACCGGAAACCAAAATTACGCTTACGCTGCATAATTAATTGCGCGTTCCCTACCCGCCGTGGCCTGGCACGTCGGAAGTGGGATCAGCTATACCAGGATATATCTTTTCTCCACCGTCTTAGGAGAGAGATGAACACAATAAGACTCGTTGGCAGCAAAGGTTGTCTATCACCATTCTGTCAATTAAAAACCAATGATAGACTAAGCATGTAGATGCTGTAGGTTCAACTATCCTGGACAGGGGTTCGATTCCCCTCAACTCCACCATATTGAAAGCATAGGTTTGATACAAAGGTATCAGGCCTTTTTATATAGTAAAATACAATTAAATTTTTCAGGGAATCTTAAGTCACTATGTAAAGCGGTGATTTTTTTATTTTTATAGGACAATCTATTAAATTTCTACACGATCGCACAGTTTTTCTACAACACTGAGAATATGTGTTGAAAGAATTACCG
>CAZZJG010000102.1:0-3462 GCA_964654395.1 uncultured Candidatus Izemoplasmatales bacterium | reverse complement strand
CAACTGAAGAGCGAAAAGAAAGTGTTTTGTTTTCTGATCCTTACTATCAAGTAGTTACTGTACTAGTTGTGCGGAAAGATAGTGTGTATATAAACGCAACAAGTTTAGATGATTTTAGTGGTGCAAAAGTTATCGCGCAACAAGATACAATACAAGATGCATTGATTGATCAAATTTCTTATGTTATTCACCAACACCCACTTTCTACCGCAAGCGAACTAGTAGTTAGTTTAGAAAGTGGTGTAAATGATGCGATTGTAACAGAGTTTCCTGTCGCAAATGCGATTGTCGCGTCAAATCCATCTCTTGCGGTGGTCCGTTTTACTGATGAAAGTGGTTTTTTAGTAGATGAGAGCCAAAGTGCTGTAAGTGTTGCAGTTAGATTGAATGAAGTTGAACTTGTAACGCAGATAAACATTGCACTTTCAAAACTAGACGATAAAACACGTGATGACTGGATGATTGGAGCCGTTGAGAGACAACCAATAGGAGAATAAAAAAAATGGGATTATTATCATCACAAAGCTTATTAGAGATAATTTGGTTTTTGTTTCAAAAGGAACACACGCTTTATTTTACTGGATTATTTTATACCGTGTTAATTGCTCTAGTTGGCACAATGCTTGGTTTACTTTTGTCAATCTTTCTCACACTCATGAGATTACTTGAGAATGAGGCAAAAGATAGTGCTTTGTTGAAAGTGTTGAAGTGGTTTACCAGAAATATGGGAAACACATATGTACAATTTTTTCGTGGGTCCCCTTTGATTGTACAGGCGATGATTTTTTATTATGGTCTCGCATCACTTGGCGTGCAGTTAAATTTGATTGTCGCAGGCATTATAATTGTTACGCTTAATAGTGCTGCTTATCTTTCGGAAGTGTTGCGAGCTGGCATTAATTCGATTGATAAAGGTCAGATGGACGCTGCGCTTTCTATAGGTATGACAAAATGGCAAGGATATAGGCATATCATCTTTCCTCAGGTTTTAAACAACATGATTCCAGCTATTGGTAATGAGCTTGTAATCAATATTAAGGATACAGCGGTTCTTAGTGTTATTGGTGTAGGAGAATTATTTTATATGGGGCGAAGTGTAGCTGGTACATATTATCGTTACACTGAGTCATTTCTAATCGTTGCGTTGCTGTATTTGGTTGTCGTTTTGATTACTACAAGATTGCTGGATTATCTAGTCAAAAAAGTTAGTTCCGAAAAAGAAAACTGTACAGTATGTAGTGAATAATGGCAGGAGGATTGATGATGGCTATCATAAAGACAATAGATTTAGTAAAACGATATGATAATAGTGATGTTTTAAAAGGAATCACAACAGAGTTTGAAAGTGGGACAATAACTACGATAATCGGTCCATCAGGAGGAGGAAAAAGCACGTTTCTAAGGTGTTTAAATCTACTTGAAAATCCAAGCAGTGGTAACGTGTATTTTGCAGGGATAGATTTGACTGACCGACATACAAAACTGAATGATATAAGACAAAAAATTGGAATGGTTTTCCAGTCATTTCATCTATTTGACAACTTAACGGTATTAGGTAACGTTGTAATTGGCCAAGAGAAAGTATTACATCGCACAAAAGAAGAGGCTATTAAAAAAGCTGATTATTTCTTACAAAAAGTAGGAATGCTAGAATTTCGTAATCGCTCTGTAAAAACATTGTCTGGTGGACAAAAACAACGTGTTGCTATTGCGCGTACATTAGCAATGGAACCAAAAGTAATTTTGTTTGATGAACCCACATCATCACTTGATCCTTTGATGGTAGGGGAAGTTTTAAACGTTATTAAAAACGTAGTTTTAGATCATTCTTTTACCGCTATTATTGTAACACACGAGATAGAATTCGCACGTGAAATTAGTGATCGAATTATCTATATGGAAGATGGAAGAATTATGTTGGATGCAACGCCAAAAGATTTGTTTCAAAACCCAACTCATCCAAGTGTAAAGCGATTTTTGAGTAGGTTTGTCTAACACTAAAATTCCCCTATTAGGTATTGCGTAATCTATTCGATATGATATACTATTATAGCGAACATATCGAAGGAGGAATACCCAAGTGGCTGAAGGGACTCGTCTCGAACACGAGTAGGCCGGTAAAACGGCGCGGGGGTTCAAATCCCTCTTCCTCCGCCATGAAAAACTACGGTTTCTAGGATGAAACCGTTTTTTGTATAATCATTTTGCACCTCAAAAAAAAGTCAAATGTTTTTTTATATTTATAACTTTGTAAACTGACATATGGAATTGTCACCATTGTTGTATACAGTATATTAAAAAAATATGTGTTTGATGTATACAGATATTACCTCATTAATGAAAAAGCAATTCTTTTTAAGTAGATTTTGGCGAAGTTTAGTATAATAACATTGTGAATATAGAGGTGATAAAATGCTTGATCTTGGAAGTATGACACATATTGTTTGGATTTTAGTTGCCTTAACTTTATTATTTGTTGGTGCTTATGCTTTGAAAGATTTGCGTCAAACTACACAAAGAAAACTGTTGTTTTCGATGACTGTTTTTGCATGGGTTATTCATTTTTCAAGGTATTGGCTCGATCCTGATTTGAAAATACACACCTTGTTCTTTGAAGATTTATGTGGATTTAATACTATGCTTTATCCTTTTTTGTTTTTGATGCGTAATAAGGTGTCTAAAGACATAATGTATTATGTCGCGATGGTTTTCGCTTTTATGTCTCTTGTATACCCAAACAATATAGATGGTGATCCGATTTTATATTTTAATACTATTCGTTTTTTCCTTGCTCATTTTATCTTAGTTGCAGTACCATTGTGGATGGTTATATGGAAACTTCATACCCCTAGTATGCGTAATATCCCTTTAATGGTTATTTATGTCATCATTGGAGCGATGTATAGTTTTACGCTTTCTGTCGTTTTATATGAAACTAATCTTCTCCATTATTACAAAAACTATATGGGACTTTGGGGTAATACTGGGGGTGTATGGGAAATATTTGAGTACTTTGCGCCTTTCCTTCGTTATAATGTTGAAGTTGGTGGTGAGATTGTTAGTAAACCAATTCCCTTTATATATATGTTACCAGGTTTTATATTGATATATGTTCCTTTGTGGATTTTGATGGCTTTACCTTTTACCAAGATATCTAAACAAAAAAGATAGAACTATAATAATTTAAAGTTCTGCCTTTTTTTGTTATTCTGCTTGACAATTGAACTGTGATTCAGAAACTTTGGATGATAAGAGAAACGAAAGAAACATCAATATGAAAACGAGGAAAAACGCAATGTTATAACCAAAGAAGCGGATGATTTGCGAACCAACGAGTGGTAACACAACTATCGAAATATTTAGTGTACCACGCAGCCCGAGATATTCTAATCTTCTGTCATCAGGGGCTAAATTGAGAAGTGTTGATTCAAATCCAATGCGTCTTCCGATAATTAAAAAGCC
>CAZZJG010000101.1:0-3505 GCA_964654395.1 uncultured Candidatus Izemoplasmatales bacterium | reverse complement strand
AGCGGTCATTAGCGGCTCAAAAAAACACCATTTGGCACAGTCAACTTATTTCAAACTACAAAATTTAAAACGGTGCGTTTGCGCGTCACCTTTCGTCGTTTATTAGATGAAGATCAAGTAACGACAAGGGGATTGTTACCATATGTTATGCAAGCTGTAAATAAACGCTTTAAAACAAGAAATCAATTTTACGCTCGTCTAGAAGAACTTTATGGCGCAACTTTAGATGTAGTCGCAACACGTACTGGCTTAACACATAATATAGTATTTGATATGCATGTGGTTGACCAAAACATCGTCAATGAACAAACGCTTTTACAAGAAGCAATAGAGTTATTACATATTGTTTTATTTGAGCCATATTTTGATACGACAATTTTGGAAGAAGAAAAAAGGAAAGTCAAAGAACATTTTCTTGCGATTCATTCTGATAAATTGCGTTACAGTTTTAAACAACTTAAAGATGCAATTTTCCGGAATCAGATATATCGTTTGGATGCTTTAGGAAAGGTTGAAGATCTGCCAAACATCACGGTAGAGCACTTAAAGCAGGCATACTTTGATATGATACAAAATGACCGAATCGACATCAGTATTGTTGGTAATATTGGGATCGATTCTGTTGAAAAATGGCTCCAAAAATATTGGCTTTTTTCTAAACGTGATTCATCACTTAGCGTGATAGATAAAACAAAACCAATTGTATATAATAACCCTATTATCGAGCACCAAACCGTAAAACAAGCCAAACTTACGATGGCATATTCGCTTCCTGTTTACATCGATCAAAAAGAATATCAAATTGCTTCAGTACTTAACACAATACTAGGAGGAAGCAGTGAAAGTATTTTGTTTCAAAAGCTGCGAGAAGAGTTAGGAAAAGTATATTTTATTTCATCCTCTTTTGACCCTATGAAAGGTGTTTTATATATTTATGCGGGAGTCAATCAAGGTGATGTCGAAATTGTTTTTGAGGAAATTGACGCTTGTATTAAGCAATTGAAACAAAAAAATGTATCCGATAAAGACATTTCACTTGCGAAAAAGTGGCTTAGTCAAAATCTTGTCGAGAGTCTAGATTCTACTGGTAGCATCCTCGCAAGATTATCTGTTGTCGATTTGCTTAATCGCTCATTTGATATTAATGAGTCTCTTAAACAGATTAATGGGGTTTCAAAAGAAGAAATCCAAAATCTTTCACAAAAAATAACACCAATCGCGAAGTATGTTTTAAAGGGGGAACAGGCATGAAAAAAACAACTTATTCAACCCTAAATGAAACGATACTTTCGTGGCAACATCCAAGTGGGTTAAAGGTATTTATTCTTCCTAAAAAAGAATATCATAAAACATACGTTACCCTTTCGACGCCTTTTGGGCCAAATGTCACTAAACTGCATTGTGAGAAAGAAACAATAGACCTACCAGAAGGAATCGCTCACTTTATGGAACACAAACTGTTTGATCGAAACGGTGAAGATTTATCTGCGCAATTTTCTAAGCACAGTGCACAGGTTAACGCATACACGATGAACAACCGCACAACATATTTATTTAGTTGCACAGACTATTTATGGGAAAATATCGAAACTCTTTTAGATATGGTATTTTTTCCAGTTTTTTCAAAAGAAGGCGTTCAAAAAGAACAAGGCATTATTACACAAGAAATCCTCATGTATCAAGATGACTCGGTAAACAAGGCTTATCTAGGCTTGTTAAACCAGCTTTTTCACACACATCCTGTCCGTAATGACATCATTGGCAGTGTTGACAGTATTAAAAGCATTACACCTTCATTACTTGCAAAGGTACATAAGATTGCATATCACCCAGCCAAAATGACTTTGTTTATCACTGGTAACGCAGATGAAGGTATAATAACGAAGCTGGAAAAATTCGTAATTGATTTTTCAAATGAAACTTGTAAGCAAATTGAAAATGCAGAAAAAGAACCTGATACAATTGTGAAAAGTCATGGTGAAACAATGATGGATGTCAATATACCAGATGTTTTGTTTGGTATTAAACTCCCAAATATTGCATCATCAAGTACTCTCATCTTGCGTTATGAATTAATTGGTTCACTTTATCTTGACAGTATGCTTGGTAAAAGCTCAAACGCTTATCAAAATCTACTAAAACAAGGGCTAATTAATGATGATTTTGGCGCAAATATTACCATTGAAAAGGATTATGCATTTATATTAATTGGTGGACAAACAATGAGTGCTGATAAACTAGTCCAAAGTTTAAAGCAAATTTTATTATCTGAGAATATTGTTGATTACTCAAAACAACGCTTTATACAGCTGAAACGGGCTTTTATTGGGCGCTTTGTCAAATCGCTTAACAGTTTAGAGTTCATCGCTAACCAATACCCCAAATATCATACTAAACAACATACCTTGTTTGATGTGATTTCTATAACACAATCCATTACTTTAGAAGACTTGATTGACTTTGAACGTTTAGTTAAAGATAAAACACATTATAGTAGCTTTATTATAAAGCCAAAAACAGCCACCTCATAATTGAAGGTGGCTGTTTTAATTATTATAAATATTTCTTCATCCAATTCAGTATAATTTGATAATTTAGATCACGTTCAATGTCGTGTAAAATGTCATGATTAGTATTGTTTAGAACGGTGAAATTAACATTAGAGTACCCACTTTTAAGGTATAGATCAAATAAGTGTTTTGCTGCTTTACCAAATTGACCAAAACTATCGCGTTCCCCAGATATGAAGTATAAAGCCGTGGCAGATGCACTTTTTTTGATTTGTTTATAATTTTGAATTTCTGGTATGAACTTAAGTAAATCAAGTTGTGCTCCTAATGTAAAAGGTCTATTTGCAAGCGGGTCTTGTTCTAATTTAATTCTTTCTTTTCTTTCTTGTAACGTCCATTCACCTGTTTGATTAAGCATACCACGTTTTCGCAAAAGACGGATATGTCTGTCAGCTATGCATGTGTTGAACCAATCGGAAACGTAGGTATCACCTTTAATTTTTATTAATATTCGAACCAGTAGTTTTTGTAAAAACAGTTGGAAGGTGGAATAATAGGATGTACCGCTAAAGATAGCTAAATCATACCTTCTTGCATCATGTAGTAACGCGTAGCGGGCAATAAAACTGCCAATAGAATGTCCAAATAGAATTACTGGTAATTTAGGATACTGATTACTGATATAGTCACGTAAACTTTTAACTCCTTCATAAACTTTATGAAAACCATACGATGTATCAAAATATACAGCTTTTTCATTAGGAGATGTATTACCGTGGCCACGAAGGTCACATCCTATGACATGAAAACTACTTTGGTTTAAAAATGTTGCGAAATCCTCGTATCTGCCGATATGTTCTCCCTTACCATGAATAATCATAACAACGCCAAGTGGTTGTTTCATATCTGTTTCCCACAAAATAGTATGCAAATCATAATCAAATGGATCCCTTATGGTAAATTCTTGTTTCATATGCATTCCCCCTCTCTCACCT
>CAZZJG010000100.1:0-3526 GCA_964654395.1 uncultured Candidatus Izemoplasmatales bacterium | reverse complement strand
AAGCTGTTCAGGATTAAGGAAACGACGTAAAATATCAGTATTTTCCGTCAATAATTTTTTGACGCTCTCATTGTTGCAAATAAGGGCGATAGATATAGCTTTGCCGTATGGAACGTTGTATTCTGCTCTTACATTTCGCACAGCTTTAATTATCGATTGAATAACTTCAAAATCTTTAATCGCATCAGGATCATTGAATTCTTCGATAGCTTCAGGCCATGAAGAAATCATGATTGATTCTTCCACATGTGGGATATTCTGATATATTTCTTCAGTCACAAATGGCATGAATGGGTGAAGGAGTTTCATGATATCAAGAAGTACGTAACTTAGAATTGATTTAGTACGATTTATTGCTTCTAAATCATCGCTGTTAAGTGGTAACTTCGCAATTTCAACGTACCAAGAAGCAAAATCATCCCAACTAAATGAATGTATTGCTTTTGCGGCTTCACCAAATTCATATTTGTCGTAATTGTAGTCCATTTCTACAATTGTATTATGTAGACGCGCTAAGATCCAACGATCTGGCAATGTCAACTTTTCTGTGTCAATTTCGACATCGTCAATAGTGAAATCACCGAGGTTTAATAGGACAAAACGGGAAATATTCCATAGTTTATTAATGAAGTTCCAAGATGATTCAACTTTTTCGATTTCAAAGCGTAAGTCCATACCTGGAGCGCTATTAGTTGTAAGGAAATAACGAAGTGTATCCATACCATATTGTTTCTTAATATCCATCGGATCAACACCATTACCGAGGGACTTTGACATCTTTCTACCCTCTGAATCGCGAATTAACCCGTGGATTAAACACTCACGGAAAGGACTCTCATCAGTAAACTCAAGTGCTTGAAAAATCATCCGAGCAACCCAAAAGAATATGATATCATAACCAGTTACTAGAACATCATTTGGATAATAACGTTCTAAGAGCTCTGTATTATTAGGCCAACCAAGCGTCGAAAAAGGCCATAAAGCACTTGAAAACCAAGTATCAAGGACATCTTCATCTTGGACCCAGCCTTCTCCCTTGGGTGCTTCTTTCCCAACATATATTTCATCGCCACGATACCAAGCAGGAATTCTATGGCCCCACCATAACTGACGAGAAATGCACCATTCTTTGGTATTAATCATCCAATGTAAAAATGTCTTTTTAAAGCGTTCAGGGATGAACCGGACGGTGCTTTCCTCTCTTGCCTTTTTTGCGAGTGGTTCCATTTTTACAAACCATTGATAACTTAGTCGTGGCTCAACAATGACGCCAGTTCGTTCACTATGCCCAACACTGTGGACAATTGTTTCAATTTTTGTGCAAAGACCTGCATCCTTTAAATCTTTGACACATGCTTTCCGACACTCAAAACGATCCATGCCTTCATATTTATGCGCAAGATGATTCATTGTACCATCTTCATTCATACACAACAACATTTCTAAATTATGCCGTTTTCCTACTTCAAAGTCATTTGGGTCGTGCGCAGGTGTTACTTTTACAACACCTGTACCAAACTCCATATCAACATATTCATCAGTAATAATAGGAATGAGCCTATCAGTTCCTGGGATATACGCTTTTTTACCTACATAATGTTTATATCTATCATCATTAGGGTGCACCATTAAAGCAGTATCCCCATACATTGTTTCTGGTCTAGTTGTCGCAATTTCAAGATAATCGCTTCCATCTTCAAGTACATATTAGAAATAATAAAACGCACCTTCAATTTCCTTGTGCTCAACTTCAATATTAGATAAAGCTGTTTTAGCTTCAACGTCCCAGTTAATAATACGATATCCGCGGTAAATTAAACCTTTCTCATATAAACGGACAAAAACTTCTTTAACTGCATCACTAAGTCCTTCATCTAGGGTAAAACGTTCATGATCATAATCAACACTAATACCAAGAGCTTCCCATTGTTTCCGAATATGACCAGCATATTCATGTTTCCATTCCCAAGCAACTTTTAAAAACTCTTCTCGCCCTAGTTCATGACGGTTAGTTCCCATATTACGTAGTTTTGCATCAACTTTTGCTTGGGTCGCAATCCCAGCATGATCCATTCCCGGAAGGTAGAGTGCATCATAACCTTGCATTCTTTTCCGGCGAATAATCATATCTTGTAAAGTGTTATCCCATGCATGTCCTAGATGTAACTTAACTGATACATTCGGCGGAGGAATTACAACACAAAACGGATTTTTAGCTAAATCTACAGAACGGAAATATCCGCCATCTTTCCAAAATTCATACTTACCTTTTTCAACCTCTAAATGATTGTATTTTTTCGGTAATTCTTTCATGAAAACCCTCCTTTATAACAATAAAAAAGTTCGCCCTAGCAAAAGGACGAACCACTGGTCCGCGGTACCACCTTGATTCCGGTAAACCGGCTCTTGACATCGTAACGTGATGAACGAACAAGGTTACTTTTTTCACCTTGTCTACTCCCCGGCGACTTTCCGTCTCAAGACCAATCCGTTCTCACCAACCACGGACTCTCTTTATGGTAATTGTAGACGTACTCCTCCGGTTCGTCGTATTTACTCGTATACTAACATAAGAATTTTACTTTGTAAACCTTTGTTTTGCCCAATTTTTTGTAATTACAAAATTCCCTTTTTATATGCATCAATAAGCTCATCATAACGATGCATAAAGTCTTCATCTATAGTTTGTAGGTGCGGACTAGATTCATAATAAGCAACTACTTTGCTAATAACCTGCTCATATCCTGTCTCACTCTTATAGTTTTTCGCTACTTTACGAATCTTTTTGTTATCAAAAACGAGACTCGAATATTTATCACCAAGTATCTCTGGTTTTACCTCCGGAAAATACTGAAAAATGGTATCCCAAGGAATATATACAATGTCCATTGTAACGCCAAGAGCATCAGCAATAATCTCCATGATGCGTTCCCATGTATACACCTTATCACTTGTTAAGTGATATGCTTTTCCATATGTTCTGCGTCTACCAAGAACATCTAAAAATCCAGACGCAAAGTCATAATTATAAGTTAAAGTCCAAAGTTGCATCCCATCACCAGGAATAACAATTGGTTTCTTTTCTTTTAACCTATGTAATAAAGTATAGGGATGTTTATTACTTTTTAGCTGACTTATAATCGAATGATCACCATATGTATGAGATGGTCGAATGATAGTTACTTTAAAATCTCTCCGTTGATTTTTTAATAGATATTCTTCACATAGTTGTTTATTTTTACTATAAGTCCAATAAGGATTATTTAAAGGCATCTTTTCCGTTACAGGTAAGTAGGGAATTGGTTTTTGATAAGCTGAGGCAGAACTTATAAAAACAAATTGTTTTGTATGCCCATAAAAAAGCCTAACATCACGTTTTGCATCTTCTAAAGTATATGAAATCCACTGGACAATCGCATCAAAATACCGGCCCTCAAGCAACTCTTTTACGCGCTTTTCATCATTAATATCCGCAATTAAATGTTCAACATCTGGCCAATTTTTCTGATTATGTTTTCCTCTATTT
>CAZZJG010000099.1:0-3543 GCA_964654395.1 uncultured Candidatus Izemoplasmatales bacterium | reverse complement strand
CAAGTTTATTGGTGAACAAGCTAAGCTTCTTGAAGGTACAACAAAACAATTTTTCTTTGGTTATGAAGAAAGTTACGGATATGTTATTAAAGATTTTGTGCGTGATAAAGATAGCATTCAAGCTTTGTTACTGATTAGTGAAATTGCAGGGGAGGTAAAAAAGGAGGAAAAATCTCTAGTTGATTATTTATATGAATTATATGACAAGTTCGGTTATTACCAAGAAGATTTAGTGAATATTGTTTTAGAAGGTGTTGAAGGTGAAAAAAAGATACAAAAAATTCTTGCCGAATTTCGTGATAATAAACCATTGCAAATTGCTTCACGCAGTGTTATAACAGTAGAGGATTATTTGGTTCGCGTGCGATATAATAAATTTCAAGAAGAACCAATTGAATTTCCTAAGTCAAATGTTTTAAAATTTATTTTGGATGATGGTTCTTGGTTTGTCTTAAGGCCAAGTGGAACTGAGCCTAAACTAAAACTATATTTTTCCGTTAAGGGAGAAAGTATGCAGGATGCTAAGACTCGTCTTCAAATGTTGAAACAAGATGTATTAAACCATGTAAAAGCTATTTGAATTCAAATACTCAATAGGATGTGATGAGATGATCAAGAAATCGAGAAAGGTCAAAGATTATAAAGAGTTGACCAAAACCTTACCGACCATGCGGTATTTAGAACCTGAAAGTGTGTACATCCATCTACAAAATGGTCGATGCAAGACATATGATCTTTATGTAAAAGAAGGAGATTATGTCAAACTAGGTCAAATCATTGGGATGCGTCACGGAGGTTTCTTTGAACAACCTATCCACTCAACTGTCTCTGGGATAGTGGGACCAATCTCGAAGAAACTACACCGTACCGGTAGAAAAGTAGATTGCGTAGAAATCCGCAATGATTTCAAAGAAACTTTCCACGAAAGCATTGTGGATCGCCCTGATGAAGTTATTGAAAAACTTACGCAGGACGATATGGTTGAAATTTTGAAAGATCGTGCTTTGGTTGGACTCGGTGGATCTGGTTTTCCAAGTTATATTAAACTTGCGACAAAGGAAAAAATTCATACTGTTGTTATTAATGCAGTTGAATGTGAGCCGTATCTTTCTAGTGACTATCGTTTGATATTAGAACACCCGCGTAGAGTAATTGCTGGTCTTACTTATATCATGCAAGCTTTAAAAGCTGAACACGGTTTGATTGCTATCAAGAAAAGCAAAGATCCTCTTTATCAAGTCCTAACGCAAGTAATTAAAGGCAAATTCCCAGGCCAAAACATCGAAGTTGTTAAACTTGGTGATTACTATCCACAAGGTTGGGAAATTGAAGTATTTCGCAATGCTTTAAATTTAGATATTCCTCATGGTGAACTGCCAATGAAATATGGCGTCATTGGCTTTAACGTGTCGACTGCAGCCGGTGTTTATGACGCTATTAAACATAATATGCCAGTTACAAAACGTTATTTCACTCTTACAGGGGATGCAATTAAATACCCACAAAATTATCGTGTTAAGGTTGGTACTAGCGTGCGGAAGTTAATTGAATTATCTGATGGTTATAAAGAAGAATATGACAAAGTAAACATCATTATGGGCGGACCGATGATGGGTGTTAGTACTGTAAGTGATGATGTAATCGTATCAAAAACGACAACATCGGTTATTGTTCTTGAAGATAAAGACTATCAAGAAGAACCTTGTGTACGTTGTGGTAGTTGTGTTTACAGCTGCCCTGCTAAACTGGAACCTGTTCAAATCATGAACGCAGTTAATCGTAATGATAAAGATGCAATGAAAGGACTTGGCGCTTACAAATGTATTGAATGTGGTCTTTGTGCATATGTATGTACATCTAAGATTCACGTTACTGACTATGTGCGTAAAGCGAAGCGCTTGATAGGGTGATAAGAATGAATACACTAAGCACACATCAACCGAAAATTATCCGAAAAACTAGTCCTTATCTTCGTCGACCACAAGCTTCGGTCAAGCGAATGATGGGAGATGTTGTAATAGCACTGTTACCTGTTGTAGCTTTTGCAATCTATAGTTTTGGCATGGATGCTGTTAAAATAATCTTAACGGCAATAGGATCAATGGTTTTGACGGAGTATTTATATTACCAGTTTATAGATTTAAAAAATGGCGAAAAGTTTCGTCTAAAAAACAAAAGTTATTCCCTATATAATTACAGCGCGTTGATTAGTGGGATTATTTTTGCTCTGACGCTTGCAGACAAAACTCCACTTTGGGTTGTCTTTGTGACTGGGTCACTTGGTATATTGATGGCGAAATTATTTTTTGGTGGATTAGGTCAAAACATTTTTAACCCCGCAGCGCTTGCACGTGTTTTAGTTGCGGTTAACTTCGCAACGCTTAGCACTTATGAGGCTCATCTTGCAGTAATTGATGGGCAAGCAGGTGCAACGCTTCTTTCACAGCTTAATCAATCAGGTGCCACCTTTATGCAAGGGGTAGTTGATAGTTATCCTCTTTGGAATTTATTTACAGGTATTGGAATCCCTGGAAGTATTGGTGAAGTAAGTGTCTTAGCAATTCTTGTTGGTGGCATTTATCTCGCTCTTCGCAGAAGTTTTGAAGTGCGGATTCCACTTATATACATCGGCACTGTATTTGTATTAGCTAGTGCAGTCGCTCTATATGAAGGCGTTGGCATATGGTATCCACTTGCGCATGTAATGGGTGGAGGCCTTCTGTTTGGGGCTGTTTATATGGCAACTGATCCAATTACCTCTCCCATCACCTTACCAGGACGTATTTACTTTGCTTTTGGTTTAGGGGTCCTAACATTTGTTATTCGTTTATTTGGTGCTTTGCCAGAAGGGGTAGTATTCAGCATTCTCATTATGAATATGTTCGTGGCTTCTTTTGACTACTACAAATGGACCAACCCAAGGTTTTCTGTTAAGAGCTGGATTGTATTTGCGCTAGTAGTATTGCTTGTTATTGTCTCGATTATTTTAGGACTTGGTGCAACAGGACTATGGTACATTGTTCTTGGAATTCTCATCCTTGGTCTAGTACTGGCAGGTGTTTTATTATGATGGATAAATTAAAAACGGCATTGGTTCTTTTGATAATTGGTGCTGTCAGTGGTTTATTAATATATGGAACCAATGAGTTGACTAAAGATGGTATAATCGCAATTCGTCAAGAACGTGAGCAAAGTTATTACATGGATATTTTTTCACTAGACGCTGCCTCAGAGATTACGTTTGATAAAATAACTCTTAGTAATGGCTTGGATGAAGAAGTGATTTTGTATGATACTACAGGCAACTTAATTGGATATATCTACAAAGGTACTGATAATAACAATTATGGTCAAGTAACGACCCTTGTTGGTATTAAAACAAATGGTGAAATTGCTAGTGTTGTAATTTCCTCAACTACAAATACTGCAACATTTGTTAAAAATATTGAAACGAATTATCTATCTCCATTTGCTGGTCAAGACACAGAAAGCATCACATTTGATGCGAAAACAGGAGCGACTTATACATATGGCATCGTCAGT
>CAZZJG010000098.1:0-3589 GCA_964654395.1 uncultured Candidatus Izemoplasmatales bacterium | reverse complement strand
AACGATAAAATAGGCAAACACAACACATCTATTGATGCGACGCTCTATTTCTGCGCCATCGTTTGTCCCTAGATATGCTACCAGCCCACCTTTTCCGTAGTTTTTACGTTTCATTTCTTCAAGGGTGTATTGACCAGAAAAAGCCATTTTATATAAAGGCCCTACTGGTACACTACCACTACGTTCAGGGGACATTGGGCCATCACCATCTAAGGCGTTGTTAACATCGATTACACGGCCATTTTTATGTACACCAACGCTAATTCCACCACCAAGATGAGCGATGATGAGGTTTAGTGATTCGTATGGTTTTTGAAGATTATCAGCTGCTTTACGAGCAACTGCTTTTTGGTTAAGGGCATGAAATAGGCTTTGTCTTTTTATTTCAGGCATACCGGTATATCGAGCGATGTCTTCCATTTCATCAACGGCGACTGGATCAACGATAAAAGCAGGTTTATTATTTCGGTCAGCAAGGCGTTTGGCAATTACGCATCCGAGGTTGCTTGCATGTTCGCCTCGTGGCGCTTTTTTTATATATTCAATCATATTTTCATCTACTTGGTATGTACCACTTTCAAGGGGCGCAAACATGCCGCCTCTACCAACGAATGCATCAATACTGTCGACTGAGATTTTTGCTTCGTCTAAGGCATTCAATACTTCTTGATATCGGAAGTCGTATTGATCAAACACCCTGCGAAATGATTGAATTAAGTCCGTGTTATGACGGATGGATTTTTTAAAGATTTGTTGCTCGTTTTCAAAGAGAGCAATCTTCGTTGATGTGCTTCCAGGATTGATAGTTAGTATTCGAAACATGATAACCTCCATATAATGGTTTAAAACACGCATACATTATAACATGATAGCGTTTACACTACAACCGGAAATATACATATTTTTTACATGCCAATAAACGGCTAAATTAAGCGAAAAAACGTAATTATGAATTTCTGTTTTTTAATCCTTTAAAGCAGTATGTTTATTCATGACCTTTTTTAGTTTTTTTAAAAAATGTATTGTATTCTTGAACAAGTATATGGTTATAATAGAAATGTCGAACTATTGCATGCCGTAAGGTGGTGATCACATGAATGGATTAATAATTGGGATTTTTGGTTTTGTCTTCTTTTTGTTTTTCGATTTCATGATGATTCATAAGCGATATATCATTATGTATGTTTTCTTAGTTTTTGGAATGGGTTTGTTCTTGTACTCAACGTTGATGCTTATTAATTCATCTTGGATTATGCATATACCTATTGTTTTAAGAGTAGTAAGTCTTGGATTATCTTTGTTGTTTTTCATACTTGTAATTTATTCTGTGTTTATTGAAGTTAGGAGTATTTAGAAAAAGAGAAGAGCGTAATGAACTTGTAACACGCGGTACATATGCGCTTGTTAGACATCCTGGTGTTTTATGGCTGTTTTTTGCATTTTTGTTTCTGAGTATTTATTGTGAACGTACTTGGTTATTGATAGCTTCGTTTATATGGACGTTTATCAATGTACTTTATGTGTTGATGCAGGAACAGTGGATTTTACCTAAGATGTTTCAAAATTACGATTTATATAAGAAAGAAACACCAATGCTGATTCCAAACAAGGGAAGTCTAAAACGATTTTTGACATCAAAAAATGGAGGAGAAAATGAAAACGTTACGAGACATGTTGCGAGATGATGATTACGAAGGAGTTTGGAAAGCTTATTTAGGCTTCCTCGATTTGACGATTGAAGAGTTTATGGAAATTCAGAAGCGTCTGTTAATGGAACAAATCACGTTACTTAATAATTGTGAGTTAGGAAAACGATTGTTTAGAGGACATGAAATTAAGTCAATTGAGGAATTTCGTAAATTTGTTCCGCTTACGACGTATGAAGATTATGCGGAAACATTGCTTAATAAGAAAACAGAAGAATTGCCTTCAGAACCTTTGCATTGGGTGCAGACAACGTGGAAAGGGGGAACTAATCCCATTAAACTTGCGCCGTATTCAAAAACAATGGTGGAAGAAAACACGAAGATGTTTATGGCCTCACTCATTCTTGCAACTTCGAAAGAGCGTGGACACTTTGCACTTCGTAATCACGATAAGTTTTTGTATGGTATGGCGCCGCGTCCTTACCTAACGGGGTATGCTCCCTACATTTTGAAACATGAGATTGATTTTAAGTATTTACCAGATGTTGAACAAGCTGAAAAACTTAGTTTTAAAGAACGTAATGTACTCGGCTTTAAACTAGCAATTAAGCACGGAGCGGATTTATTCTATGGTGTTTCTAGCGTGCTTGTAAAAATTGGCGAATCCTTTTCTACGGGAACAAAAGGTTCTAAGACAATTATTCTTCCTGGTAATGCTAGACAAGCTGTGAAGATGGTCAAAGCATGGTGGAAGAAGAAAGTTAAGAAAGAGAGGTTGTTACCAAAGGATTTATTTGAATTCAAAGGGATTGTGTGTGGTGGCACGGATAGTGACACCTATAAATCACAAATCGAGTACTTGTTTGGTATAAAACCGCTTGAAATATTTGGTGGTACAGAAAGCGCTGGTGTTGCGACAGAAACATGGAGTCGTAATGGAATGACCTTTTCCCAGATGTAAACTTTTTAGAGTTTATTCCGGAAGAGGAAATGAAAAAAGAACAAGAAGAGCCAGGATACCAGCCTAGAACAGTATTGCTTGATGAAATAGTACCTAGCAAAGTATATGAACTAGTTATAACAAAATTAAGAGGAGGTGCATTTGTTCGTTATCGTATCGGTGATGTGATGAAATGTATCGCACTTGAAAACAAGGAAGATGGTATTTATTTACCACAAGTGAAATATCTAGACCGCGTCAGCAACATTATTGATTTAGCTGGCTTTACAAGGATTACTAAACAAGTTTTAGGGGATGCTATTAAGTTATCATCTCTTCCCATCACACACTGGACAGCTGCGAAGAAATATGGTCAAAATCAACCATATATCAACCTTATATTTGAAAATCCTGAAGGTGTTTCGCATGAAAAAATCAGGAAGACTCTTAATGAAACACTTATGAAGGTAGATTCAGACTATCGAGATGTTCACGCTATGCTAGGGTATGATCCGCTCATTCTAACTGAGCTTAAAGAAGGAACGTTTGAATTGTTCCAAAAGAAAAACGGATATTACATTAGTCGCATTAACCCAGGGAAGGAAGAACTATCCATGCTAGTAGGATAAGATTCCATCTTGAGGAGTGAATCCGAATGATTGAATTGGACCTACTAAATATCATACCTTTGATATCATTTGTACTTTATACAATAATATTCTTTGTTATTCGTACGTCCCAAAGAACCAAGTTGGCCAATGCTTTCTCCTTGTATGTTGTTGCCATGATGTTTTGGTCTTTTGGTTCTTTTCTGATGAAAACCGATGTTCCACCATCAAATTTGTTTTGGAATAAGGTTATGCAAATAGGATTTATTAGCGTTCCGTTATTATTGCTTCGATTTAGTTATCGTTTGACAGATGAGAGCGATCGTAATCTATTAGTGCGAATTGGCAGCATTATGGTTGGTGGATTGATTATCCTAACATGGACGGATAACGTT
>CAZZJG010000097.1:0-3591 GCA_964654395.1 uncultured Candidatus Izemoplasmatales bacterium | reverse complement strand
GATCATCGCAAACAAGTTATGGAAATAATGAGCCGTGGTGGTGGTGTTGGCACAAACGGATCAACTCTTCGTCCAAAAAACGCTTTAGCTAAAGGTGTTAATGGTAAGTCTAGTGGCGCAGTTAGTTGGTTAAATGATTTAAGCCAACTTACTCACCTAGTGGAACAAGGTGGTTCTCGTCGTGGTGCCCAAATGATTATGATGGCTGACTGGCACCCAGATATTGTTGAATTTATTGTGTCAAAGATGAGTGAAGTGAGATTTGATGTCTTTGTTAATTTGGATAATTTGTTCTTTGCTATATTGAATCATAATAGCACCTCCTGATTGAACGAGTACTTTTATTATATAATTTGCGAGCGTCAAAATGTAGTCTTGACATTTAAATATTAATGTGAAATGGCTTAATTAAGCGATTATACATAATAAATTAATTTTGAGCGCTACTGAGAACCAAAACAGGCAAGAAGAACGAAAAAAGCATCAAATTTACAGATGTGACCATGATAAAATTATGAAGATGGAGGTGGTTATTTTTCAAATTAAGTTATAATGTTTTTAAGGAGTGGATTTTATGGGAACCTGGAGTGATTTTGATATTTTTGTAATCAACGTCTATTTACTTACAATTTTTACAAATATGATTAAAACAAAAACAAGTTCTTTTATGTATCGGTTCTTAAAGATCTTGATTGTTGTTTTTATTGGGGCGACTGTCGTTGTAATGATACAAACAAAAGTGCCTTGGGTAGAGGCTTTACTGAAGGCGCTTCCACTAATACCGATTTTTATTATCACTGTAAGAACTGAAGTATTGTTACTTCTTAAACAACTAGGTTTGAGAGGGTATACTGTATTTATTAACACGATAGAAGATTCTGTTAAGATTGAGTTGATAAAAAGCATAGATTATCTTTCTAGTAAAAAGATTGGTGCATTGATTACTTTTGAAAAAGCTACATCACTGGATGAGTACATAGCTACAGCATTTCCCATTGATGCTCCGTTAACACATGAACTGCTTTCAACGATATTTTTCCCTTCCACACCACTGCATGATGGTGCTGTTATTGTTAGAATGAACCGTATTGTTTGTGCTGGGGCTTATTTCCCCCCTACTGAGCGGTTAGATATTCCTAAGTCACTTGGGTCACGACATCGAGCTGCAATAGGAATTAGTGAAGTATCAGACTCCCTAACAATTGTTGTAAGTGAAGAAACAGGCACAATTAGTGTAGCGGTAAATGGATATTTAGATTATGCTGTTAGTAAAGAATCGTTGTTGCTTTATCTTGAGAAACATCTACAGTCTTAAACAGTCGTTTTGAACGGCTGTTTTTTTGAAATGAAAAGCGGCCGATTTCGTTGAATATGATATAATGATAAGTAGTGCAATGGGTGGTGATTCCATGGAACAGTATGATGTAGTAATAGTTGGGCATTCTCTTAGTGGGTTAATTACAGCCGCATATTTATCGAAAAGATTACGTAATGTTGCTGTGTTTTCTAGTGGTCACGAGGAAAATGTAAATCGCATGGAAAAGCGATTTCGTGATTCTGAACGATCACTTTTTCGCTTCTCTTTTTATCCTCATGAAATAGCGAGAGATAATAAAGGTACGTTATTTTGGCGATATTTGAATCAATGTGGATTAAGTCAAAAGCTGCAGTTTTTAGAACATTATCAATCGATGATTCAATTTAAAGGAAAATGGATACGTCGACCTAATGATTTTCATAATTTTCGCAATTACCTGATTCGTCATTATCCAAAACAAAAAGACGGGATTGTTCGCTTGTTTAATGATTTAGAGGAACATTATCAGGATTATTTGACACAGAAAACTGCAAGGTTAAAAAATCAAGACTATACTTTAACTTCTTCTATGATTGAGTATATTGATCTTAGTTTGGAACAAGTTCTATTAAAGTATGTGAAAGATAGAGAATTAATGCATGAATTTACGTATTTTCATGATGCAGTTAGTTTGGAACTATCAGAAATAAACGCGTATTATTTCTTTATCAAATGGTTTGATCAATTTATGAATGGCTCTTACATCATAAAAACACCGTACGATGAAATAAAACAGTTGCTGGTCGCAGAAGTGTCTAAAAATAGAGAAAAGGTAATGTCTGATAGAGTAATCACAGACATTCGCCTTGAAAACGACATGATTTCATGTGTAGTTGATCAAGAAGGAAACGAAATACAAGCAAAACACTATATCTTTAACATGAGTCCTATAGCTTTTTTGCAGTCATTCGCAAAAGATAAAGAAGATTTATGGCAGCTATTTCATATGTTATATCCGCAAGCGCAAAATCCGCTTTATCGGAATGTTGTTTACTTGGGACTTAATATTTCGCCTTTAGAAGCTGGAATTACGGAAAAAGAGTATCTTTTCCCTAAAAATGACGCTGATTCAGTAAGACTTCTCAGTCTTGTCAACTACAAATTATATGATCAAAAGAGTTGCCTAGATGGAAAAACAGCTATTTTAATTGAGTTTCTTGATGACGACTTACCAAGAACGAAAAAAATAGAGGAAGTAGTTATGCAATTTCTGGCATATTTTCCCAATGCCAAAGGACATATCACGTTAAAGAGAATTGGTGAAAAAGAATTATTTTATGGGGGCCTTGCTTCAGATGAGTATTGGAAGGGAAAAGAACTTGATGATTTATTTACGTACGATGATTATAGCTTTAATAAGCCATTTTCCAACGCTTATCTTATTAGTGAATTATTAAAACCAGAAGCTGGTTTGATAGGAACATTTCAGATTGGAGTAGAACTTGGAGATGTGATTGATGAGAAAATCTATCATGGAGATGAAGAAGATTACTTTATCACCCATGATGAACTGATGAATATTATTTCGCATCAATACATCCCTAATTCCTTAGGTAAAGAAGAAAAGAACATTCAGTTTTTTATTGGTAAAGATTCTTACTATATTCGCATAAAAGGTAGTATGCATCGCGTATACAAAGGTGTCTCAGACATGGCTGACTTAATTATTATCGCTACAAACGAGGCATTATATGATTTGAGCGTTGGAAATACATCATTACAAAAAGTAATCGATGATGGATCGCTTGAATATGTTGGTGATAGATCATTTTTGAATGAAGTGATTGAAGCTTTTGACATGGGAATTGAAATCACTAAACCAGAAACATACCAATTTGTACATGGGAAATGGGGGTTTAAAGTTTTCTTGTACCATATGTCTGTAATTTTGCTCGCTAATTTGTTATCAAATTACCACCTTAATATCTATTTAGCTCCACTTACGGCGCTAGCTTTTGGTGTAGGGTCATATTGGAAGTTTCGTTTAACAAAGCGTATGACAATATTTGAATATGTTGTAATAGCGTTGTATTTATCGCTTGGTATTCTAAGTATATTTATCCCTGAAATCAACGAAATGAAAGATGCCAAATACTCTCTTATCTTTTTCACATCTTATTTATTCATTACTTGGTTAATAAATCGCCCAATTGCCATTTATTATATTCGTCATGATTACCGTATTGATTACACAAGAACTAAACTATTCTTAAAAATGAGCGGTGGGTTGACAT
>CAZZJG010000096.1:0-3651 GCA_964654395.1 uncultured Candidatus Izemoplasmatales bacterium | reverse complement strand
AAGCGCCAGGTTCAGCGATATGGATATCTCCAAGAATCGCAAAACTAGCTGTAACGACACCGGTAGTTGGATGTGTGAGCACACTAATAAATAATAGTCCATGGTCACTGTGTTTCATTACCGCAGCACTTGTTTTAGCCATCTGCATCAAACTGTATATTCCTTCTTGCATTCGCGCGCCACCAGAAGAAGAAAATAAAATCACCGGTAGTTTTTTATATATTGCGTATTCAAAACTTTTTGTTACCTTTTCCCCGACAACACTTCCCATACTTCCCATAAGAAAATAACTATCTAATACACCAATGACACATGATTCTCCTTTGATGCGTGCATAGCCATAAACATATGCTTCATCAAGATTTGTTTCTTTTTGGTATTTAGAAATTTTTTCTTCATAGCCATCTTGAAATAAAGGATTTAGCGTGATATAACCAAGCCCTTTTTCCACAAAAGAACCGCGATCAACCGTGATTTGAATTCTATCAACTGCTCTAATGCGAAAATGATGAGAGCATTCAGGACAAACAAATAAGCCATCCGCAAGCACTTTTACATGTACGGCGTGACCACATGAAGGACACTTTTCATAAAGCCCTTCTGGAACATCAATCAGTGTTTCAGTTTTTAGTGTTTTTTGATCTTTTTCCCAGCGTTTTTGTCGTTCTTTTCTACGATTTTCCAATGCCCGCAACAATTCATGATTCATGCGATTCATCTCCTAACAACTCTTCGAGATGTTTTGCGATAAACGATGTATCATAATCATTTTTTTGGAAAGATTCTTGTAACAATATATTACGACAGAACCCACGGTTATTTGTCACACCGCTAATTACAAGTTCGTCTAAAGCAGTAATCATATGCATAATCGCTTCTTTACGCGTATTTCCAAAAGCAACTAATTTCCCAAGCATCGAGTCATAATAAGGTGGCACTGTGTAACCTGTATAAATATGGCTATCAAAACGAATGTTAAAGCCGCCTGGGACATGAAGTGCTGTAATTGTCCCAGGTGAAGGTCGAAAGTTATGATATGGATCTTCAGCGTTCAATCGCACTTCAATTGCGTGCCCATTTGCGGTGATGTTTTCTTGTGAAAAAGAAAGACGTTCTCCTGATGCAATTTTGATTTGCTCTTTAACAATATCAATTCCCGTAATCCATTCCGTAACGGGATGTTCAACTTGAATTCGCGTATTCATTTCAATGAAATAAAATTGATCGTTACTAACTAAAAACTCAACAGTCCCAGCATTTTCATAACCAACAGATTTCGCAGCTTTTACTGCCGCTTGCGTTAATTGATTACGCATGTCACTTGAAAGTAAACTAGGAGCTTCTTCGATAATTTTTTGGTTTCGTCTTTGAATTGTACAATCACGCTCAAAAAGATGAACCACATTGCCATATCTATCAGCAAGGATTTGAATTTCAACATGCCTTGGTGACTGAACGTAACGTTCAATATACATTTCATCATTACCAAAAGCATTTTTTGCCTCTACCTTAGCTGTTTCAAATGCCTTTTCTAATGAAACTTCATCCTTGGCAACGCGCATACCTCTGCCACCGCCACCAGCGCTTGCTTTTAAAAGAACAGGATAACCTATTTTAGAAGCAATCTTTTTCGCTTCTAAAACTGTTTTTACTACTCCATCGCTACCAGGGACAACAGGTACACCTGCTTCTAACATCGCCTTTCGCGCAGAAGACTTATCCCCCATCAAACTAATCACATCAGCACTTGGTCCGATAAATCTAATACCACACTCTTCACAAAGGCGGGCAAATGCTTCGTTCTCACTTAAAAAACCAAACCCCGGATGAATAGCTTCAGCGCCAGTCGCTATCGCAGCTGTGATGATGTTTTCCATGTTGAGATACGATTCACTGCTTGCATTTCGACCGACACAGATGCTTTCGTCCGCGATTTGGACGTGTAAACTTTCTCGGTCCGCTTCGCTATATATGGCGACAGTTTCTATCCCCATTTGCCGACAGGCACGAATAACTCTAACAGCAATTTCGCCACGATTTGCAATTAGTACTTTTTGAAACATATTAAGGTTGTATCTCCATGATGATTTGTCCGAACTCTACTAAACTAGCGTCACTAACATGTATGGTTTTAATAGTTCCCGAAACAGGCGCAACTATTTCATTCATTACTTTCATCGCTTCGATAATGCAAATAGTCTGTCCCTTTTCAACTGCTTGGTCGACTCTCACAAATGGTGGCGCATCCGGAGAAGGAGCTTGGTAAAACGTTCCGACAAGAGGAGCCTTTACGGGAACTAGTTCCTCTTTCACCGTTTCCACAGCGGCAACTTGCGCCGTCGCCGCATCTGTGGAAACCGGAGAAGAAAGAGGAGGATCGTATTGTGTACTATGACATGATCGTTTTTCCATCTTAATGCGAAAATCTTTCTCTTCAATTTCAAGCATATCGATAGAAGAGTCTTCAAATTCCTTTAATATATTTTTGATTTGACGTAAATCCATGATGAACTCCTTCCTAAAACAAAAGAGTAAAGAGATATCTCTTTACTACTTCATGACCTCTTCTAAATAGGAAACAATGTCCTGCACTGATTTTAATTCTTGTGCTTTTTCATCACTTACAGAAATATCGAACTCTTCTTCAAGTGCCATGATGAGTTCAACTGCATCGAGTGAATCTGCGCCAAGATCTTCACTTAAATCAGATTCAAGTTTTACTTCTTCTTCTTTAACTCCCAGTTCTTCACTAATAATTCTCTTTACTGTATCAAAAACCATCTTAATTCCTCCTGCTTGTAAAAACAATTTTTTGATTAGTTTTATTGTAAAAGAAAAAAAGATAGTTGTCAATTTATTTGATGTTCAAAATATATGAAATTTCATTCATATTTGTACCCACTCATATGTATGTGACGTTGCAATCTATAACTTAACAAAAGCGCTAAAACAATCTTCATAATATCACCAGGTATATATACCACAAAACCTACTAATATGGCCGTTATTGAAATGTCATAAACAATTGATATATACATGCTTCCTAATAGATACAAGACTGTTGTGCTTAAAATTAATACTGTGATAAAATAGAATATACTTTTTTTTGAATTTCCAAGTTTGCCTAATAGAGCTATCAAAATAGCGATAAAGGGAAAAGCAAGGAGAAATCCACCACTTTGACTAAAGAACACGCCAATACCACCACGCATACCGCTGAATACAGGTAATCCAATAGCTCCAAGCACTAGGTAAATCAGCATTGACAAACCAGCGAGATTCCATGGTAAGATTAACCCCGCAAGATAGACAAACAATGTTTGTAGCGTTAAAGGGGGAAGAAATCCTAAAGGAATAGTGATTGGAGATGTAGCTGCCATCATCGCTGGAAACAAAGCGACTAGTAACAATTGATTAGTTCTATTTCTCATCGCGCCAGCCCCTAATATTGATTTCGTTTGCTCCAGAAATAACCTTGCCATCTTCAAGTATCAAGGCCCCTTTTTCACTGATATTGACGCAAGTTCCTACGGCATTTCTTGTTTTTACTTTCTTCCCAATTACAATACTGTTTTCTCTATACTTAGGAAGCCACTTTTCAATTCTTTGACTTTCAAATTGAGAAAAAGAAGTTCTAAAAGCTGAAAGAAC
>CAZZJG010000095.1:0-3700 GCA_964654395.1 uncultured Candidatus Izemoplasmatales bacterium | reverse complement strand
TTGCTGCTTGAATTAAATTCTCAACTTGAACAAAAACCAAAATCAAAAATTGAGGTTGCGGTAGCAAAAATTGAACAAAAAATAAAAACATACAAACTAACAAAAGTGCTCTCAATTCAAATAGAAAAAGACACAAAGAAAATTACACTTAAAAAATCAGACGCAAATCTTCAAAAACTATCGAAACTGGATGGATGTTATGTAGTCGATCCTGAAAAATTCATTTAAAAAAGCATTGAGGCTTCCCGTTATTGCCAGCAAGCCGAGGAACGAGGCGAGCATCGGCAATCTCAGCGACTTTGATTTTGTAATTCAACATATTTCTAGTCTTAGATTATGATGAAAAATGTGGTATAAAATCACCAGATAATTTCGTATAACCTTCAAAATCTGGTGATTTTAGCATGGAAATAGCCCTTCACAAAAACCAACTAAGTTTATTTGAAGATACGTTTGAGCATACCTTGGACCACTGCCATCCTCTTTGTATATTAGCAGATAAAATAAACTGGAAGAATTTCGATGAAAAACTAGGTGCGCTTTTTGGAGATAAAAAGAAACGAAGACCTTCCATTCCGACAAGAGTCATGGTTGCACTTCATTATTTAAAATATACATACAATCTTAGTGATGACGAGGTGGTAGAGCGATTTTCGGAAAATAATTACTGGCAACGATTTGCTGGTTATCTGCGATTTACTACAGGGCTTCCTTGTGATGGAACAACGATGGTAAAATGGCGAAAAAAGATGAAGGCAAAGGGACTTGAAGTTCTTTTTGAAGAAACTATAAATGTCGCAAAGAATGAAAAACTTATCAACAAACGGGAATGCGATAAAGTAATAGTTGATACAACAGTACAAGAGAAAAACATTACATTTCCGACCGATGCAAAACTCTATCATAAAGCCCGTAACAGACTAGTTGATGCTTCTAATTCTAGAGGTATTAAGCTAAGACAAAGTTACGTAAGGCTTAGTAAAAAGGCACTATTTCAGCAAGCTAGGTATGCGAGAGCAAAACAGATGAAAAGAGCGCAAAAGGAAGTCAAAAGACTGAAAACATATCTTGGACGAGTTTACCGTAATATTTTACGGGAAGAAAAAAATCCCGATACTGATTTGAAGTATTTGCTTGATATGTCTAGAAGGCTATTACTGCAAAAGAGAAATGATTCTAACAAACTTTATAGTCTTCATGAGCCAGAAGTGGAGTGTATTTCAAAAGGAAAAGCACATAAAAAGTACGAATTTGGTTGTAAAGTATCTGTAGTAAGTAGTGCGAAATCAAACTGGATTTTATCAATAGCCGCTTTGCATGGTAATCCATACGACGGTCATACGTTAAAAGAGTCTATAGATAATGCTGAAAGACTGTCTAAAAGGACAATAAAGACGGTTTTCGTCGATCAGGGTTACAGAGGATCTATTAAAACTGTTCCTCAAGACGTTTTTCTAAATGGTGGCAGCAAAGGCAAGAAATCTAGAACAATTAGGAAGTGGCTTAGAAGAAGGGCTGCTATCGAACCAATAATTGGTCATCTGAAATCCGACCATAGAATGAACGTAAACTATCTTAAAGGCAAGGAAGGCGATAGGATTAACGCAATTTTAACAGGCTGTGGATTTAATCTGGCAAAGCTGCTTGCAGCTTTCTTTTTATCTAATTTTATAGAGAGCATTATAATCAATATAAATCTACCTCTGATCCAATAATCGCTGAGATTGCCGACGGCTCGCCTCGTTCCTCGGCTTGCTGGCAATAACGGGAAGCCTCAATGTTTTTTTTAAATGAATTTTTCAGGATCGACTAATTAACGGGATGATACTGGAATATGGATAATGAAACAATTGTTTCATTATCCATATTCCAGTATCATCCCGTTAATTAGTCGATCCTGAAAAATTCATTTAAAAAAAACATTGAGGCTTCCCGTTATTGCCAGCAAGCCGAGGAACGAGGCGAGCCGTCGGCAATCTCAGCGATTATTGGATCAGAGGTAGATTTATATTGATTATAATGCTCTCTATAAAATTAGATAAAAAGAAAGCTGCAAGCAGCTTTGCCAGATTAAATCCACAGCCTGTTAAAATTGCGTTAATCCTATCGCCTTCCTTGCCTTTAAGATAGTTTACGTTCATTCTATGGTCGGATTTCAGATGACCAATTATTGGTTCGATAGCAGCCCTTCTTCTAAGCCACTTCCTAATTGTTCTAGATTTCTTGCCTTTGCTGCCACCATTTAGAAAAACGTCTTGAGGAACAGTTTTAATAGATCCTCTGTAACCCTGATCGACGAAAACCGTCTTTATTGTCCTTTTAGACAGTCTTTCAGCATTATCTATAGACTCTTTTAACGTATGACCGTCGTATGGATTACCATGCAAAGCGGCTATTGATAAAATCCAGTTTGATTTCGCACTACTTACTACAGATACTTTACAACCAAATTCGTACTTTTTATGTGCTTTTCCTTTTGAAATACACTCCACTTCTGGCTCATGAAGACTATAAAGTTTGTTAGAATCATTTCTCTTTTGCAGTAATAGCCTTCTAGACATATCAAGCAAATACTTCAAATCAGTATCGGGATTTTTTTCTTCCCGTAAAATATTACGGTAAACTCGTCCAAGATATGTTTTCAGTCTTTTGACTTCCTTTTGCGCTCTTTTCATCTGTTTTGCTCTCGCATACCTAGCTTGCTGAAATAGTGCCTTTTTACTAAGCCTTACGTAACTTTGTCTTAGCTTAATACCTCTAGAATTAGAAGCATCAACTAGTCTGTTACGGGCTTTATGATAGAGTTTTGCATCGGTCGGAAATGTAATGTTTTTCTCTTGTACTGTTGTATCAACTATTACTTTATCGCATTCCCGTTTGTTGATAAGTTTTTCATTCTTTGCGACATTTATAGTTTCTTCAAAAAGAACTTCAAGTCCCTTTGCCTTCATCTTTTTTCGCCATTTTACCATCGTTGTTCCATCACAAGGAAGCCCTGTAGTAAATCGCAGATAACCAGCAAATCGTTGCCAGTAATTATTTTCCGAAAATCGCTCTACCACCTCGTCATCACTAAGATTGTATGTATATTTTAAATAATGAAGTGCAACCATGACTCTTGTCGGAATGGAAGGTCTTCGTTTCTTTTTATCTCCAAAAAGCGCACCTAGTTTTTCATCGAAATTCTTCCAGTTTATTTTATCTGCTAATATACAAAGAGGATGGCAGTGGTCCAAGGTATGCTCAAACGTATCTTCAAATAAACTTAGTTGGTTTTTGTGAAGGGCTATTTCCATGCTAAAATCACCAGATTTTGAAGGTTATACGAAATTATCTGGTGATTTTATACCACATTTTTCATCATAATCTAAGACTAGAAATATGTTGAATTACAAAATCAAAGTCGCTGAGATTGCCGATGCTCGCCTCGTTCCTCGGCTTGCTGGCAATAACGGGAAGCCTCAATGCTTTTTTAAATGAATTTTTCAGGATCGACTACATAACATCCATCCAGTTTCGATAGTTTTTGAAGATTTGCGTCTGATTTTTTAAGTGTAATTTTCTTTGTGTCTTTTTCTATTTGAATTGAGAGCACTTTTGTTAGTTTGTATGTTTTTATTTTTTGTTCAATTTTTGCTACCGCAACCTCAATTTTTGATTTTGGTTTTTGTTCAAGTTGAGAATTTAATTCAAGCAGCAA
>CAZZJG010000094.1:0-3701 GCA_964654395.1 uncultured Candidatus Izemoplasmatales bacterium | reverse complement strand
GAGGTGAGCCCATGATTGAAAAAAATGAATACCATCAAGTTGAGTTTGTTGATATGACACATGATGGTATGGGTGTATGTAAAATCAATGGGTTTCCCGTATTTGTCGCAAATGCGCTAAAAGGTGAAAAAGCTGACATCAAAATTATCAAAGTCAACAAAAGTTTTGGATTTGGGAGATTAATTCATATAGTTGAAGAATCTCCTTTTCGTAAAGAACCAATATGTTCTCACTTTCATGAATGTGGTGGATGTAATCTAATGCATATGAATTATCAGATGCAATTAGATTTTAAAAAATATCGCACAAAAGAAACTCTTATTAAACTAGGGAAAATTCATACGACTATTCGTGATACTGTGGCGATGAATAATCCATATTATTATCGTAATAAACACGTCATTCCTTTTGGTGAAAAGGATGGGAAAGTAATAGCTGGTTTATACCGTCGCAGAAGTCACGATATTATTGATCTGCATCGATGTTATATTATGCCAAAACAAGTGATGGACATTCTGAAATACATGAAACAAACGATGGTAGAACTAAATATTCCTGGTTACAATGAAGAGAAAGAAACAGGCGTTATTAGACATATAATCGTCCGTAATTCATATAAGTTTGATGATATATCTGTCACAATTGTCACAAAGACAGAAGAACTTCCTTCTGGTGCGATTTTAATTAAAAAACTATCTACCAAATTTCCGTCAATTAAATCAATCGTACATAACGTTAATCCAGCTAACACGAATGTTGTACTTGGTGCAAAAAGTAAAACATTACTTGGTGAAGATTTTATCCGTGATGAAATCAACGGTGTTCGTTTTAAAATATCTCATCGTTCTTTTTATCAAGTCAATCCTGCGCAGACACAAGAACTATATAAAAAGGCAATTGAATACGCAGAGTTGACGCCAAATGACACAATTATTGATGCATATTGTGGTATTGGCACCATCGGTTTAAACGCTGCGCGATATGTCAAAACAGTTCTAGGCGTTGATGTTGTAAAACAAGCCATTCAGGACGCAACTATGAACGCTGCAGAAAATGGTATTAAAAATGCTCGCTTTGTTACAGGTAAAGCCGAAGAAGTTATAAAAGAATGGTCTAGATATGACGTTGACGTATTATTCATAGACCCCCCAAGAAAAGGATGCGAGAAAGAGTTTTTACAAACTATATCAGAAATGGAGATTCCACGCATCGTATACGTTTCTTGTAATGTGTCAACCCTTGCGAGAGATTTGAATTATTTACAATCACAAGGCTACGATGTACTAGAAATAACGCCATTTGACATGTTCCCGCAAACAACACATATTGAAACAGTCACAAAATTACGACTTCGAAAACAGGACTAAATATGGTTCTGTTTTTTTCTTGTGTGATACAATATATATGAGGTGATTAATTTGAAGTCATATCGCAAAGAACTTTGGTTTGAAACAAAAAAAAGAAGAGAGTTTGTCAATATTACTCCTGACGTTGCAGTTTGCGTTAAAGAAAGTACCGTTAAAGAAGGGATTTGCCTTGTAAATGCAATGCATATTACCGCAAGTGTATTTATCAATGACGATGAATCTGGTTTACATCATGACTTTGAACGTTTTCTTGAAAAACTTGCCCCTGAGAAACCATATAATCAATATGATCACAATGGGTTTGAAGATAATGCTGATGCTCATTTAAAACGCACCATCATGGGAAGAGAGGTAGTTGTTGCAATTACAAACGGGCGATTAGATTTTGGTCCCTGGGAACAAATATTTTATGGCGAATTTGACGGTAAACGTAAAAAACGTGTACTTGTTAAAATAATAGGTGAATAATGGATAATCCATTCATTAAAGATGGAAATCTCATGCCTATTGCTTCTATTAATAGTGTATTTGTTGATGATGACTTAGCATATGATTTATTTCGCCCAGTACTGATGGAAGAATATATCATCAAACACAAAGATGAACTATATATTTCACCGACATCACAAACAACTGTTTTACAGCAATTTGATGAAATGCTATCTAGTGAAATAGAATCAGTCAGGGAACTAGCGCATTCAATCGCGAATGAGTTTGGGACTAGGCTAGCTAGGATTTTATCTACGTTATTTAATCCAAGCAAGCGATCTATTAAAAATCGCAAAGACTGGACACAAAAACACTGGGATTATTGGAAAACAATCAAACATTTGTATTTGCTTGGTGGTGTGATCACCCCGCATTTAATGCGGATTTATTACGAATGTATAGAGCGTGAATTTCAAGCGCAAAAAATTAATGATGTTAATATATCATTACTGCAGTTAAGCCAAAACATGGGCGTTACTGGGCTAGCTAAGTTGGTCAACGATAAAGAAGCTCTCCTCTTTGATTTTGGACAAACGAATGTAAAACGAATGTTTATTGTAAAACGCGCTAAAGAAACGTTAATACAATCCATACTACCAGCACTTGAAACAAAGCATCTCATGCATAAAGGAGCTACTAAAGAAGAAATGAATCACTTAGCTCATATACTTGATGAGTACATACATGAAGTAATTGTGAAAACAGCTGAAGAAGTAGGATTTAAAGGAAATACTTTGAAAATTGCTATTGCTAATTACGTCCAAAACGGTATGATTTACCCCTATCGAGGAGGGTATGGGAAATTACATCTTGTTAGTCCAAATTACGCAAACTATTTACAGGAAAAGCTATCAAAAAGAATGGGACGAAATATCGAATTATTACTCTACCATGATACATCAGCAATGGGACTTCATTTTGCGGGCCAACCTAATACAGCCGTTATTTCTGTTGGCACAGCCTTTGGTGTTGCTTTTCCTGAAAACTTATAGTATAGTGAGTCTTTAAAGTAGAAAGGTGGTGCGTTTTCGTGCCAGAATCACTAAAAGTAAATCAAACGATTCTTCTTACCATAAAACGCCTTGGAATCAACGGGGAAGGAATTGGTTATTACAAAAAGAAAGCTGTTTTTGTACCTGGGTTAATCCCACCAGAAGAAGCTTTGGTTCGCATTACAAAAGTAAACCCAAGTTACGCAGAAGGAGAAATAGTTCACATTAGAATAAGAGCAGCAAAACGCGTAAAACCATTCTGTAAACATTTCTATCAATGTGGTGGTTGTCAAATACAACATATTGATTATGATGAACAACTAGCATTAAAAGAAGAAATGCTCGAACAAACACTATTTCGTTACGCCAATCTGAGCCGAAAAGATTATAACCTTTTGGATATTACTGGTATGGATGAACCAAAATATTACCGGTACAAATCACAAATGCCTGTGAGAAATACAAAAAAAGGACTTATATCAGGATTATACCGCCCAGGCACAAACGACTTAGTACCAATTACAAATTGCCCAATTCATACAAAAGAAATCAATGATTTAAACCAAGCAATTTTAAAGATTTGCGACCAATATGACGTCCGTGCTTTTGATCCCAAAACAATGAGAGGAATGTTACGCTACATTGTTATACGAGAGTCATACACAACGCACAACTTTCAAGTAACTTTGGTTATTACAATTTACAACAAAGTCCTACAAGATCTCGCAAAAGAAATAATAAAACTTCCCAAAGTCATAAATGTCGCTATATCCAAAAACCATGATAAACGAAACGTTGAAATATTTGGTGAAGAAGTAGAAATCTTACAAGGTAAACCCTATTTAACAGAACA
>CAZZJG010000093.1:0-3794 GCA_964654395.1 uncultured Candidatus Izemoplasmatales bacterium | reverse complement strand
TTATTATGTTTTATCACAAGTTCAAATCCGATAGCGCCCTCAAAAAACAGCCATTTTTGGCAAAAGTTCAAATCCGGTCACGAGAACTTATAAATTAGCCCATATCAGGGTATAAAAAAAGAATAAAATCAATGAAAAACCACTGATTTCACCCTAAAAAATACAAAAAGTTGCTTTGTATGGAATCGCTTAAAACGTCTTTATTTAGCCGTTAAACGATAAAAAGCAACTTGGTATAATTAACCTGGAGGTCCCGACCGGATTCGAACCGGTGATCACGGAGTTGCAGTCCATTGCCTTAGCCACTTGGCTACGGGACCTTCTCCTAACATTATATTGGAATTAAATAGATTACACAAGAGATATGTATAAAGTAGAAAATAAAACGGTGAATAAATCACCGGGTGCTATGAATGGTCGGGATGACAGGATTTGAACCTGCGACCTCTTACTCCCGAAGCAAGCGTTCTACCAAGCTGAACTACATCCCGGTGAAGAGTAATCAATCCTGCAATAAATAAAAAAAATACTGGTCGGGAAGACAGGATTTGAACCTGCGACCTCCTGCTCCCAAAGCAGGCGCTCTACCAAGCTAAGCTACTTCCCGAAAAAAGTGGCGCGCCCAAGAGGAGTCGAACCCCTAACCTCTTGATCCGTAGTCAAGCACTCTATCCAATTGAGCTATGGGCGCGTGTTATGGCGGTCCAGACGGGACTTGAACCCGCGATCTCCGGTGTGACAGACCGGCATGTTAACCACTACACTACTGGACCGCAAGTTCGAGCAGCAAACACATTATATCATAGCATATTTGAGAAATCAACTGATTTCGTCGAGAACAATAATACCAAAAAAACCGCGTTGTTGCAAGTGTTTTTTACCCTTTTATGCATTTTTTTGAGTTCGTTTCCTTTTGTAATATTACTGCTTGTTTTTATTAATAAAAAAGAGAAGCAAATACTTCTCTTTTACTCAAGTTCTCCTTGCCACAATCCATGAAGATTACAAAGTTCACGCGCAAATACTTGTTTACCATGTTTTACCTTAAACTCTGCAACTGGTAGTTCTCCTGGTTTTAATTCTTTTTTACCTACGAGCTCGCCATTTACATATAACTCAATAAACTCAATGTAATGCGCTTCATCCATTGGATGAAATGATGGTTTTCCGACAGATATACGGTAACCATCTTTTAATTCTTCTACAAATGGAACGTGGCGTTCCTCATTAACATTACCTGTGAATACTTCCATTTAAATCTCTCCTTATATAATAGATTTAGGTTATTAAGGGAAACCTATAACCCTATAATGTTATAATTGAATTGTTAATGATCGTAAACTATTTAATTCCCTCCTCACAGCGTTTAAACGACTGGTTATAAATGATAAGGTTACATATGATAATTGAACGTAGTGCTGCGCTATGATTGTTAAACACTTTTAAAGGAGTTGATTATCATATGATTTTTGTCGGTATCGACGTTGCTTCAACCAAACATGATGTATTTATCATGAGTCATCATGGTGAGATTTTATCTCAAGGAGTTTCATTCGGGAATGCGTTATCCGAGTATAGAAAACTCCAATATACCATACTGAGTATAATGGAGTCCTCTCAAGATTCTAAAGTGCGTATAGGTCTTGAGTCTACCGGACTCTATCATCTCAATATTATGAACTTCCTAACCATGCAAGGTTTTTTAGTTCAAAAGATTAATCCATTATTAACCAGTATGACTTCTAAGTCTAAGTCTGTGCGAAAGACTAAAACCGATCAAATTGATGCCAAAGCCATCTGTATGTTCTTATTTCAGAACCAACTCGACTTCAAGCCCTATACACCTAAATTATACAACAATGAGGCTTTAAAGTCATTAGCTAGGTACCGTTTTTCACTCGTTAAGGAAATGTCACAGATGAAAGTAAAGCTTTATACTCTTGTTGCGAGATCATTCCCTGAATTTTTAAATTTCTTTTCTTCATTACACATCAAGACATCTTATGCTATTCTTCACAAATATTCGATTCCTACGGTGATTGCCTCAACTAGAATTGATGGTCTCTCCAACTTTTTGTATGATTCATCCATGGGGCATTTTAAGTTAGCTAGAGCTGAAAAATTAAAAGAACTAGCCAAAGATACCATTGGTGATAAGTCTGGTTATTATGCAGTTCAAATCAAATCTGTTGTCGAGATGATTTGGTCTTATCAATCACAAATTACGACAATCGAATTAGAAATTAAGGCTATTATTGATGAATACTTTCCTTTTATCTTAACTGTTCCTGGGGTTGGTTATACGACAGCTGCGATTATTATTGGTGAAATTGGTGATGTTCACCGTTTTAAATCCTTTGATTCATTGCTCGCTTTTTCTGAAATGGATCCTATTGTCTATCAGTCAGGAAACTATGACGCTTCTAATACACGACCTTCTAAACGCGGTTCTCACTATCTTAGATGGGCAATTCATCAAGTCGCTATGCAAATTGTGAAGCGTGATGCTAAATTTGCCCTATATTATCATAAGAAACTTGATAAAGATAAGAAACATTACTATGTTGCTTTGGGCCATGTTTGTAAAAAAGTCTTACGAGTTCTTTACTCTATTCTCAAGTATCGATTAGTTTATATCGCACAATAAATTGATCAATCCATATTACTTACGAGATTTGTTATCTCGTTTTTACTCATGCTTATTTACCTTCTAAGTATTTATCTATTATTCCCTTGACTTTTTAATAGTTGGCTTTCTTGCATATTTTTATTATATATCTTTTATAAAATAATAACAATTAATCTGATTTGTAATGTATAATTAAGAAAAGGAGAGTGATATTATGAAATACATTCATACAAAACATGCGCCTGCTGCTGTTGGTCCTTATAGCCAAGGCGTGCTTGTGAAAGACACATTATATGTATCAGGGCAAATTCCATTTGTGCCAGAAACAATGGAATTAGTTGGAACTGATATTTTGTCGCAAACAAAACAATCACTACGCAACATATTAGCTGTTGTAGAAGAAGCTGGTATGGGTCTTGATAACATTGTTAAGTGTGGTGTCTTTATGAAAGACTTATCAATGTTTTCACAAATGAATGAGATATACGAAGAGTTTTTCAAAAATCACAAACCAGCGCGTTTTGCGGTAGAAGTTAAGCGCCTTCCTAAAGATGTACTTATTGAAATTGACGCTATAGCTGTAAAAGAATAACCAAATCAATCGATTTGGTTTTTTTATGAAATAAATAAAAAAACACCGTTTGCGGTGCTTATAGTTAATTTTGGTGACCCGTACGGGATTTGAACCCGTGAATGCATGCGTGAAAGGCATGTGAGTTAAACCGCTTCTCCAACGGGCCACAATTAGTGGCGCCCAATCAAGGACTCGAACCTTGGACCCCATGATTAACAGTCATGTGCTCTAACCAACTGAGCTAATTGGGCATATATAAAGAAACAAGTCTGGCAGCGTCCTACTCTCGCACAATGTACTACCATCGGCGCTAAAGAGCTTAACTTCTGTGTTCGGGATGGGAACAGGTGTGACCTCTTTGCCATCGCCACCAGACTTTGTCTCTCAAAACTGAATAATACTTTGATAAAGTTAAGTCCTCGATCTATTAGTAACAGTCAGCTTCACGTGTCACCACGCTTCCACATCTGTCCTATCAACCTCGTAGTCTACAAGGGATCTTACTTCTTAAAGAATGGGGAATCTCATCTTGAGGTGGGCTTCACGCTTAGATGCTTTCAGCGTTTATCCCTTCCACACGTAGCTACCCAG
>CAZZJG010000092.1:0-3816 GCA_964654395.1 uncultured Candidatus Izemoplasmatales bacterium | reverse complement strand
ATTATTACTTTGGTTTTCAAACTATATCAAGTATTATTCCTCACCTGTTTGAATACGATTAAGGTACTCGATAATTTTCTGCCTATCGTTAATTACAAACTTATGCGTCGCATCTTTTAAAACTTCAATCAAACTAGCTTCTTCTAGCACTTGATAAATTTTCTTGAATTTCTTGAATTTAGTCTGTGATAAATTCAAATTATCATCGATTTGCCGAAAACGATTATTAGTGTCAAGCATCGTATATACTTTCTCTTCTTGATAAGAACGCATCACCTTTAACATTGCGAGTAAGGCTCGCTTATCTAACGTTCTTGTAAGATATGGGCGAATTTTTGAAAATCCATTTTGAATAGTATGTTTTGCTTCTTTGCTTGTTTTTGATGTAGTTCTTTTGCTAACTTCAGGCAAAGCAACATAATCTTTTATAATAAGAATTTTATCAGTAGATGATTTGAAAACAGTTCGTTGTGAGTCTTCTTCATTTGCGACAAGCCAAACTTGTTTATTGAATTTGCGAAGTGCATTCATAACAATGGAATAATCTGAATCACTTGTTAAAAATACGAACAAATCAAACTGTGGATTACCAACATGCAACTTTTCAAGTGCATCAACACTAATTATTAAATCCGCTCTGTTCTTTTTCCCCGAAATATGTGGCGCATCTTCGATAGTAAAATTCAGTTCCGAAAGTTGATTGCGAAACCGCTTTAAATTCGCAGAATCACCTATCGCTTTTTTTAACCCAAAAACAGCCTTTTCTACGTCTTCAAACTCACTGACTGCTTTTAACCTAATGTCATCTAACAAGTCCTCAAACTTAATCATCCCTTGAATATTCTCTACGTCTAAATAGATCGCTATGGTGATTTGTTTCATACATCTCTCCTTAGTTACTTTGATATTTTATTATACCATAGAATTAATGCAAAAGAAAAACTCGCGTTATTAAGCAGCGAGTTCTTCTCTTTCTAATTTTTTCAAGAAATCATGTAGTGGTTTTTCTGGTACAAAGCCAACGTTTTGTCCTAAAATCTCTGATCCTTTGAAAAAGAGCAAAGTCGGAACACTAGATACTCCGTATTGGTAAGCTTGTGGATGTTCATTTGCATCTGCGGCGATAAATACAATATTGGATAAATCGTCATCTTTAGCTAGCTTTTCAAATACCGGTTTTAACATTTTACATGGTGGGCAAGTTGTAGTAGCGAACTTAACAACCGCAATTTTACCTTCTTCGAGGTAGTCTTGAATCGTTTCATTTGATTTTAATTCGATTAACATTAGTCATCACTCTCCTTTATTTTACATGCGTTATTGTACCGTAATGTAGAATTCTTTTCAAATAGTTTGCACGTTAACTTGTTAGAATGTTTGAAGCTGTGTGTTATAATGTGTTTGGTGATTATATGAATCAAAACATAAATCAAATTGCGCATCATTTTATCCTTGTCGCTAGCAAGGAAAAAAAACTAGCTCTTGACGCTACTTGTGGCAACGGAAATGACACGCTTTTTCTCGCGCAAAACTTCCAAAATGTGCACGCAATTGACATTCAAAAACAGGCAATTGTAAACACAAGAACCTTATTGAAAGAACACAATGTACAAAATGTTACGATTCATCAAATTAGCCACGATCGTTTAAATGAACTGTTTTCTAAAGATACTCGCTTTAACTGCATCGTCTATAATCTCGGGTATCTTCCACGAGGAAATCACGCATTAAAAACAAAGGCAAAAAGCACTGTTCTTTCACTAAAACAAGCACTAACTTTACTCGCTCCTGACGGGTATATAAGCATTACTTTATATGTGGGCCATGAAGGTGGCAATGAAGAAGCAAAAGCAGTTGAGAAATTTGTCAGTCAATTAGAAAAACGACAATATTCTGTTTTTCGTTTCTCTTATCTGAATAGACATCAAAGTCCTTATGTAATTGGCATCGTTAAAACTAACTAGGAGGAATTTACATGAAACGCAACATTACAGTTTTACTAATAACATTATTACTCGTCTTTTTATCATCTTGCAAGGCGGAAGAGCCTTTTGTCGTTGACTGTGAAAAATACCCTACTCATGTTGACTGCATCACCATTTATGAAAAAGAACCCACTTGTGAAGAAGACCCAAAGCAAGATATTTGTGAAACTGAAACTGAAGATTTCATCGAAATCTATTATTTAAATGATTTTCATGGCGCACTTGATGCTACTAGCGACACGCTTGGCATTGCAAATATCGCGAATCTAGTTGTTACAAAAAAAGAACAATACCCAGGACATATCTTGTTTCTTGCGGGTGGTGATATGCTGCAAGGGTCAGCTATATCAAACTACTATGAAGGCGCTAGTACAATTACTTTATTAAATGAAAGTCTATTAGATGCCTTTACCGTTGGCAACCATGAATTTGACTGGGGACTTGATACAATTTTAGCATACGCAGATGATAATGAAGAAAACGGTGAAGCTGACTTCCCATTTTTGGGCGCAAACATCATAGAAAAAGCAACTGGCTCTTTACCTAATGGCATTGAGCCTTATGCTATCTTTGAGTTAAGCGGACACAAAGTTGGTGTAATTGGAACAATTGGCTATGGTTTAGAATACTCCATTGCCCAAAGTAAAATAGATTCCTATCAGTTCATAAATCCCGTTGATATCGTAAAAAATTTAGCGACGCAATTACGCACAGAAAATGGCTGTGATCTTGTTTTACTTGTCGCACATGATCCAGGAGATTATAATGATACATTCGCATCACTTATAGAAGATGAAACAATTGACGCAATATTTAACGGACACTCGCATCAAGCTTATGCTACAAAAATAGGGGATACCCCTGTTTTACAGTCAGGTAGTTCCGGTGAATACGTCGGTTACGTACGTTTTACTTTTACTAACGAAGAAACAACAGTCACTGTGCAAAACCTTGATATTTTTGATGAAGTACTTCTAAGTGAACCTAACACACAAGTTGCACAAACACTAGAAATGTTTCATGAAGAAACCGACCCGATATTTAACTTTCCAATTATTGTATCAGGCGACAACTATTCTACATATGAATTGTCCGACTGGCTCGCTCGCTTAATGCGCATTTCTACCGGGAGCGACGTAGCTTTTCATAATTACGGTGGAACCCGTACTGATTTATCAAGTGGCGAACAAATAACACTAGGCACACTATATCAAATATGGCCATTTGACAATGTAATTAAAACTGTTTGGCTTGATGGTCAGATCGTGCAAAATTTAATTAATGGTACATTAGCCTATGATACAGACATAACTACGTTTGAACCAGGAGTATTGTATTTAGTCGCGACAAATGATTACATCTTCGATAAAACAACATATCCATTTTTAAATGGAAGTGATCCTGTTAATACTGGTATTTTAATTAGAGATTTGGTTGAAAGTGAAATGCAAGAACAAGCTATATTATTCCCTAATTTCAGCACAGATAACCCCATTCAAAGTGTATTTGAAGACCCTGCAATGTACAACTATATTATCGTCACAGATTCACCATTAAACATGCAGTTTAATACGGTACCCGTTACATGACAATTTATTTTACTAGCCATGATACAATATGCCTAGAGGTGATTTTATGAAACGACTTTTCGCCATTCCAGCGTTATCGTTGTTGCTAATACTTTTTGCATGCACGAAGCCAAACCTAGAACTAATAATTGAACTTCCCGACAACCAAACACTCACCGCATATGTCGGTGACGAAAGTGTAAATTTTGATGAGGTTGATGTGAATGATGATACAGGTGAAATATTAACTGCTGATATATAAC
>CAZZJG010000091.1:0-3829 GCA_964654395.1 uncultured Candidatus Izemoplasmatales bacterium | reverse complement strand
GTTCTTGTCATGGTTTTGCTTGTGGTTATGGTAACAACATGTGCAAATCAATACAGCATATATTATTTGTATCAACAAGAAATAAATCCTGTAATGCATCCAACATACTATTTTGAAATAAGTGCATTCATCATCACGATGGTCTTAATTGGTAACTACATCGAGCATGTAGCGAAAGAACGAACTGGTGATGCTTTAATAGAATTGATGAATCTAGGCGCGAAAGAAGCAAGAAAAAGGGTAAATGGCGAAGAAACCATGGTTTCCATCGATGAGGTTTTTGTCGATGACGAGTTAATCGTTCTTCCAAGTGAAAAGATTCCAGTTGATGGTGTAATTATCGAAGGAACAACAACCTTAGATGAATCAATGATTACAGGCGAAAGCATTCCGGTAGAAAAACAAAAAGGTGACCCTGTAATTGGTGCAACTATTAACCAAAAAGAACGAATTGTGATGAAAGCTACAAAAGTTGGTGGTGACACTTTACTTGCGCAAATCATTCAACACGTGGAAGAAGCTAGTTCTTCAAAACCTCCAATTCAAAGAATTGCGGATAAAATTGCTTCATACTTTGTGCCAGCTGTTGTGTCAATAGCTTTAGTAAACTTCTTTGCGCAATACTTTGTTTTAGGACTTGATTTTGCCCCTTCATTTGAACGAACAATAGCTATTTTAGTAATTAGTTGTCCATGTGCTTTGGGTCTAGCAACACCGACTTCTATCCTGGTAGGTAATGGGAAGGCTGCTCAGAATCATATTTTATACAAAGGTGGAGAATTCTTCGAAAGGGCTAATAAAATCGAAGTCATAGCTTTTGATAAAACTGGAACCCTTACTGAAGGGAAACCTTCCGTAACAGATTATTTTGGAGCTGATGAAGTAAAACCTTATTTACTTAGTCTAGAAAAAGTAAGCACCCACCCTATAAGCGCAGCTGTGATAGAATATTTGAAACAAGAAAAACTATCTACATACGACGTAAAATCCTTTGAAACAGTTCATGGTAAAGGTCTTAAAGGGATTGTGGATGGAAAAGAAGTACATGTCGGCTCTATCAAATTACTACAAGACTTATCTTTAACAAATCCATTTGAAACAGAATACGAAAAACTTCTTCAAGAAGCAAAAACTATCAATTTTGTCATCATAGATAATGAAGTAAAAGCAATGTATGGCGTGCGTGACAAGATTAAAGATACCTCCTATCAAGTAATTGAAGAGATGAAACGCCGTAACCTTATTCCTTTAATGATAACAGGAGATAACAAAGTAGTCGCAAACAGAATTGCACAAGAGCTAGGAATTGATCGCGTATACAGTGAAGTATTACCACAAGAAAAAGCAGGCATTATTCAAACTATTCAAGATGAAGGTTACATCGTTGCTTTTGTCGGTGATGGAATCAATGATGCTCCCGCGCTTAAACTAGCAGATATTGGTATTGCGATGGGTCATGGGACGGACGTAGCGATTGATTCTAGCGATGTAACACTCATGAGTCATGACCTTGGACTTGTTATAAAGGCAATTGATCTTTCAAAAGCTACATTAAGAAATATATACCAAAACTTTGCTTGGGCATTTAGCTATAATTTAATAGCGATACCACTTGCTGCAACAGGACGTCTTTCCATGGCAATTGCAGCTGCAGCTATGGCTTTTTCAAGCATTACTGTAGTATTAAATGCCCTGAGATTAAAAACAGTAAAATTACCTGATTTTAAGGCGAAAGGAGATACCAATATGAAACTTGAAGTTACAAATATGACATGTAACCACTGCAAAATGACGATTGAAAATGCGTTAAAAGAAAATGGTTTTAAAGATGTAAAAGTAGACTTAGTATCAAAAACCGTAGAGTTTTCTGGAACTGATGAAATTCTTGCCCGTAAAATCATTACTGATAAAGGTTATGACGTTAAATAAGGCTATGATTAGATTTTCAACTCACAAGTAACAAAAACAGTGATTGTGCAAAAACAATCACTGTTTTTGTCTTGCCAAAGAACAACAATATTTCTTTGGAAACATATTGATTTTGCCTAGGCGCTTTGCTATAATGAAAAGGCATTTTGTGAAAACAAGTGGGCGGGTAGCGAAGTGGTTAAACGCGGCAGACTGTAAATCTGATCCTTCGGGTTCGGCGGTTCAAATCCGTCCCCTCCCACCATCTAGGGGTGTGGTGTCAATGGTAGCACAGCGGTCTCCAAAACCGTTAGTACGGGTTCGAATCCTGTCACCCCTGCCATTGTATATGCTGATGATGTCACAATCGCAAAAGTCAGTACATTTGAAGTTAGTTTAATAACAGAAAAGAAAAATTTGATCTTAGAGGACCGATTTGAGTCCTCTTTTTATTTTAATAATTATGAATATGAATTGCTTTCTAAATTCATGAATGAAGATGGAACAGTAAACAGAACTTATGAAATAAAAATGGAGGTATTTTAAATGAATAATAAAGTAACTTTTGGATTAAAAAATGTTCGTTATGCACTAGCTACACAAGCTGAAGATGGCAGTTGGACATTTGCATCACTCAAACGACTAGAAGTAGCACAAGAAATTACTACAGAAGCTATCAGTGATAGTACGAGACTGTAAATATTTTTGTGTAAAATCCAAAATCATATCTTTTAGATGATCGTATTTTAGATAATAAAAATACGACCCACAACGCTCCCTTGATATATTTATTATATCATAGGGTGTTTTTTATTTGAATAAGATTTTATTTAATCGGTCTTCCTAGAAAGTGTGACCGTTATCTAATCAATATCTTCTCCGTTTAGAATCGCAAGTTCATAACGAATTTGATCCCAGTTTCTAAGACGAATATGCCATTTCTTAGTGGCGTGTTCAGTCGCTAAATATAGTGCTTTTAATAGAGAATCATCAGTTGGAAAAATTGGTTTGGCTTTTGTGACTTTACGATATTGTCTATTGAGGTTTTCGATGATGTTTGTCGTATACATGATTTGCCGGATATTACGCGAGTATTTGAAGAACGGACTAATGACATCCAAGTTTTCATACCACGATTTGACACAGGACGGGTAGAGAGATTGCCATTTCTCTTTGAAAGCTTCTAGCTGCTTAAATCCTTCCTCTTCATTTGGTGCTTTGTAGACAAGACGTAAATCGGTCATGAGTTTGTATTTATGTTTATAAGATACATATCGAGTAGATTGCCGGACTTGATGGATGATGCATCGTTGGACTTCTGCGTTTGGGTAGGTTGCGAGGATTGCTTGCTGGAACCCTGGTAATCCATCGACACTGAAGATGTTCACTTTCTTGATTCCACGGTTCTTTAGATCGGTAAGTATCTTGAGCCAGAATTTGCTGTTTTCGTACTCACCTATCCAAATACCTAATACGTCCTTTTGTTCTTCACTATCAATTCCAATGACGATGTACGCCGCCTTGTTCACGACACGATTATTGTTCTTTACTTTGTAAAAAATCGCATCCATGAAGATGAAGTAATATTGCTTCTTGAGTGGCCGTTGTTGCCACGCTTCAACCATAGGTAAAATCTTATCTGTGATTCACGATATTGATTCAGCCGACAACTCGAATCCGTACATATCATTAATGTGATCACTGATATCCCTGGTTGTCATTTCCTTTCCGTACATCGAAATGATTTTCTCTTCAATCATCGAGATATCCCTGGAGTGTTTTGGAACTAGCTTTGGTTCAAACTCACCATTGCGATCTCTTGGGATATCAAGTTCAACCTCACCTAAATCACCGCGTACTGTTTTTTTGCTCGTTCCATTTCGATAATTTGCTTTCTCACCGATATTCGAATACTTCTCAT
>CAZZJG010000090.1:1697-3886 GCA_964654395.1 uncultured Candidatus Izemoplasmatales bacterium | reverse complement strand
TTCTATTCGTCTATCACATGTCGATGACATATTTATTGTCGTTTATTTTACGATATTTTTTTTCGATTTGGTACTCTTCTTCCATAATCTGGCGGAAATCTACATAGGGAAATATTTCTTCTGCGTCTTTACCAGAAACATCATCCGTTAAGGAAAACATCCTTTTCATGGCGTTGTTTATGGTGAGAATTTTTAAGTTTTGATCAACTGTGATAATTCCTTCTCCTAGTTGATCAATAATCGATTTTTGTTCCGCAAAAAGCATTGAGATCTCTCCTGGATTATAACCTAAAAGCTCACTAACGTAACGCTTTGAAAGTAGATATAACCCAATTACAGAAAAGATATAACCAAGGAGAAATCCACCACCAAGAGCTAAGGCTTTTTGCGCCTTTTCTTCATTGATATCAGAAACAAGCATCTCAACAATCGCAACTCCCACTTGATTGTAATGATCTTGAATAGGAATGAAGGCTTTTCTAGATTCGCCAAGCGAAGAGTATTCGGTCACGATATATTCTTTTCCCAAAAGCGCTTCGTTTAAGTCGTCATTTTGATATAACTGACCAATAAATATGTCATCGACATGTGATAGACGAATAGAATCCATCGTTACAATTTCAATCAAGGATAGTTCCGGAATGTCAATTAAATACTGATTAACGATATCATTTATTTGCATATCCTGCGACTGAATCATCGTAATAACTCTATCGTCTGTAGAAACGATGTGGGCAATATCCAACAAATGATCATTATGCATCTGATCAATATGTTGAAATTCTTGTCTTATGACAAAAGACGCCATCAAAGAAAACCCGATGAACATAACTAAAGATAATAAGATGATTAAATGAGATGTACGTCTTTTTTTCATGTAAATCGTCTCCGTTTTTATTATATCATATGCCGTTTATACTTGTATATAGCGCGCTCAAAAAGCAGGCAAAAGCCTGCTTTTATAACCATTCACTAATGGATTTAGCTTGCATGTGTAAAAGGAGATAATCTGGCCCACCTGCTTTACTGTCCGTGCCGGACATATTGAAGCCACCAAACGGTTGATAACCAACAATTGCGCCTGTACACTTACGATTAAAGTAAAGATTACCAACATGAAACTCTTCTCTTGCTTTTTCTAAATGTTCTCTATTATTGGAAATTACAGCGCCTGTAAGACCGTATTCAGTATGATTAACAACGTCCAAACCTTCCTCAAAACTAGCTACTTTCGTAACTGCAAGGACTGGTCCGAAAATTTCTTCTTGCATGATTCTTGCATCTTTGTCTACATCTACGAATATTGTTGGGTCCACAAACCAGCCTTTTGATTTATCAAAAGTACCACCAGTTAAAAGACGCCCTTCCTTCTTACCAATTTCAATATATCCTGTTACTTTTTTAAACGCTTTTTCATCATTTAGTGGTCCCATATAAGTTTCTTGTTTAGAGGGATCTCCTACTATTAACGCCTGTGCTTTTTCCTCCAAAAGGGGAAGCAAGTCATCATAAACTTTCTCATGAATAATTGCCCGGCTACATGCGCTACATTTTTGCCCTGAAAAACCAAACGCTGATGAGATAATGCTTTCAGCCGCAAGATTTAAGTCGACGCCTTCATCTACCAAAATAGCGTCCTTCCCTCCCATTTCAGCGATTACGCGTTTAATCCATTTTTGTCCAGTTTGGATCTTCGCAGCATTTTCATTAATGATTAGGCCAACCGCTTTACTTCCGGTAAAGGAGATAAAACGTGTTTTGGGATGAGATACCATCCATTCACCAATTTCTGGGCCATCTCCTGGAATAAAGTTTACAACGCCATCTGGTAATCCAGCTTCTTTTAATACTTCCATGAACTTATAAGCGATAACTTGCGTCGTAATCGCAGGTTTTAGTAAAACAGTATTACCAGAAACAATCGCTGCGCTTGTCATACCTGTTAAGATGGCAGTGGGAAAATTCCATGGCGTAATAACCGCTGCGACGCCTAGTGGGATGTAACGAAGTTCATTGCGTTCAACATTTCTTCGAGAAAGCACTTTCTCATCTGCCCTTTCAATTTCAAGAATTTGACGGCCATAGTATTCTAAAAAATCAATTGCTTCTGCGGTATCCGCATCAGCTTCAATCCACGGTTTACCAGCTTCTTTAGTCATAAGTGCATTAAACTCAAAACGTCTTCTACG
>CAZZJG010000090.1:0-1687 GCA_964654395.1 uncultured Candidatus Izemoplasmatales bacterium | reverse complement strand
ACAGGCGCAATTGTTGGTTACCAACCGTTTGGTGGCTTCAATATGTCCGGCACGGACAGTAAAGCAGGTGTCTTTTTCCATGTTTCAAAGGTCTTTAATGCAATCTGCATCGCCTCTTCTGCGACTTCAAAATTAGCTTGATGCACATATCCGATAATTTCATTATGATTAGCTGGGTTATAAGAAGTATACAATTTTCCTGTTTCAACTTCATTTCCCCCAATAATGAGCGGATAAGTTTTTCCAAGGTAACTTTCAACATAAGCTAGTGCTTCTTGATACTTCTTCACATTTTCTTCTTTTGAAAAATCGGTAATCGGTTCTGTTTGATAATCATAAATTGCCATTTAATTCATCCTTTCTAAACGACGGAATGTTCATATTCCGTATCAATATTTTCTTTGAACCTATCAATATGAAACTCTGCCATATCAATTGTTGTTTTCTCACCTAATATTACTTCACTAAGCAAAAGTCCAGTCATAGGTGCGAACATGAATCCATGTCCCGAAAAACCACAAGCTAAATAGAAGCCTGGAAGGTCAGTCTCGCCTAAAATTGGTTGACGATCTGGCGAAATATTATACGATCCTCCCCACTGTCTAACAACACGTAAATCTTTCAGTGGTGGAAGCAGTTTAACTGCAGTTTTGGCCATTTCATCTAAAAATTCATGAGAACTAGATATATCATGATTATGCAAAGCGTCAGGATTGCTTCTCCCCATAATAAAACTTCCATGTGGCACCTGTTGGCAGTAGATGTTTTCAGAAAAAGAGATAACCATTGGTCCTTGGATTTTATCTACAGGCTCAGTTACCAAAATTTCATGGTTTTCAGAGTAAACTGGTATATCTATACCAGCCATCTGCCCTACTTCTTTACTGTATCCTCCTGCTGCGTTCACTATTTTATTTGTATATACTTCTCTTTGCGTTGTAATTACCTTCTCGATAAGTCCATTTTTCACTATAATTTCAAGCACTTTTTCACGGTAGAAAAACTTTACCCCTAGTCTTTTAGCGGCTTCGTAATAAGCATCATTCATCAAAAAGGGGTTTAAGTGACCATCGCTAGGGCAGTATGTTGCGCTAATGACAAGATCTTTATTTAAATGCGGGACAATTTCTAGTGCTTCTTCTTTGGTAAGTTTGCGTGAAGGAATACCTACAGAATTTTGCATGGCAACATTTTTTGTGAACTGCTCGTCTTCTTCTTTAGTAGTTGCGACAATGAGATAACCTTCTTGTTTAAACTCTATATCACGATAATATCCAAGTTCTTCCTGTGCTTTTTCAAAAAACTCAATACTTTTTTTCGCAAGTATACAGTTTCCTTTTGATGACCACTGTTGTCTAACACCAGCACCACATCTTCCGGTTGCGCCTCCCGCAATATCGTTGTCATCAAAAACAACAATTCCCTTCATTCCTTTTTTCGCAAGATTGTAAGCAATCGATGAGCCGCTTATTCCACCGCCAATGATGACAATATTAGCCTTCATGTTTAGCACGCTCCACAATAGACCCTAATTTAACACCTGTTGTAAGTGGTCTAGTTTTATGAATTTTTACTTCATTTATGGGCTTATTTAAATACTTAGCTATTTCTCGCTGAACAAGTTGGGCGCACGTATTTCCTTGACACGGCCCCATTCCAACTCTTAAAATACGTTTCACATCTTCAA
>CAZZJG010000089.1:0-3896 GCA_964654395.1 uncultured Candidatus Izemoplasmatales bacterium | reverse complement strand
AATCTTCTAAAGTTTCCACGCCTTCGCGGTCTAGTTCTTTATCAAAATCATCATTTAGTTCTGGTAACTCACGAACTTTAATTTCATGTAATTTAACTTTGAAAACAGCATCTTTTCCTTTTAGGTTTTCTGCATGATAATCTTCTGGGAAGGTAACCTTGATATCGCGCTCTTCTCCAATTTTCATACCGACCATTTGGTCTTCAAAACCAGGAATGAATTGCCCGCTTCCAATTTTTAACTCATAGTTCTCAGCTTTGCCGCCTTCAAATGGCTTATCATCAACAAAGCCTTCGAAATCAAAAATTGCAACATCACCATTTTCTAGCTGTCCTTCTTCTTTGAGAACTAATTCAGCGTTTTGTTCGCGTAGTTTTTCAAGTTCTGCGTTAACATCTTCATCAGAGACTTCTTCTTTTTGTTTTGACATCTTAAGGCCTTTATAATCACCTAAAGTGATTTCTGGTTTTACTGCAACCTCTGCAACATAAGTAAATGCTTTTCCTCGCTCAATTTTTGTGATATCTAAGTCAATTTTAGGTTGGGCTACAACTTCAATCTCATTTTCAATCACAGTAGTTGTGTAAGTTTCTTGGATTACGTGGTTGATCGCTTCTTCGTATAAAGACTCTACCCCAAATTTCTTTTCGAAGATATTGCGTGGTACTTTCCCTTTACGAAATCCTTTAACTTCAATATCTCCTTTAATAGCTTCAAATGCGTGATCTAGTCCGTGTTCAAATTGTTTAGGAGAGACTTCAATCTCAATCCGGACACGACTTCCTGATAATTTGTCTATTGTTGCCATGTTTTATTCCTCCTATCATTATAGCCAACTCATTATACCATAAGAAACGAAAAAGTAAACCAAAACATCATATCTTTCGCAATTGATCTAGTATTTCTACCATGGCCCAGGTATCCTGTTTACAGTACTCAATCAATGCATTTTGAATTCTAATGCGTTGCTTTTCAGAAAGCGTTGGGTAAGACGCATAGGCATGCACTGCTTCCATACCGTTGCCTACTTCCATGTTCTTATATGTTAACTCACTAAATATAGGGAGTACCTTTTTTATCGAGTAGCTCCCAACTAAGTCCTCGTGGTAGTAATTGATAGTTTTTGCCTGCTCTTTGTCATACCCTAAATTTTCATATCTTTTTGTTCTTGTTTTGACTAAATCCTGTAAATCAAACAAGCGATTAACCATGTCTAGTAATTCTGTTTCATATTCAGGAAATAGTTGCGCTAATTCCTTTAATCTTGTTTTTTCGAACGTTTCGTTATATACCATTACGCTACCACCATCCATCGGTATCGCGTCAACTAGAGCTTGCACTAATTCTTTTCTTCGATCTTGATGATCTTTAGCTAAAAACTCGATATGATCTAGTTCCTTATCGCATTTACCCGGTTCACGTTCCACATGTAAACTGAATTGAAAAAGACTTTGCATGTATGGTCTTTCACCTTTAAATCTAGGTAAAGGGCAAGGAAAACTTTCAAAATCCAAATGATATATTGGATACTTTATTTCAGCAATACCTGCATGTATTTTTTCTCTGTCAACATATGGTTTATGCGTTAGAGCTACATCATATTGAATTTGGTTGTTCTTACGATGTAACCACGTATACGGAATATCCGTCATATTACGATATCCCTCTTCGATTAAATCAAACAGTTCATGTTTTTCTCCAAAGGGATCTTTAAAGCCATGATGCCGATCAAGATAATGTAATATCGAGTTTTTCTTAGGAAAATCTTTATAACAAATATCTGTGTATTGACATTCACGTTGCTTTTTTAACTGACAGTGTTTTCCAAGTCTAGTCGGTGCAGCATTATCTTTTTTAATTCTTTCGATTACTAATTGTACTTTTCTTTCAATTCTAGGAAGCATTTCTTTTGTAATATTGGTAAGGTCTACAAGACGAATAATACTATTATCATATACTGGCTCGCCATCTACATATGTACCATCAAACTCATACTCATGATTAAGAACACCTAAATAGTACCTTGCATCAATCTTCTTTTCCTCTATTACAAACCTTTGAAACGCAAGGTCATAAACATATACACCAACATCGCTAAATCGATCAAATAGTTTATTTCTTTGTTTTATGTATTTTGGTTCAGCTAACACCGAGGGATCTCTTTCTTCCATCAAACGAAACACTCCCTCATCATCAACATAAAATAGTGAATATTGCATATGGTTGACCTTATATCCCATTTTCAAAAACTTGTTCGTAGTAGTTGCTTTTACCTCAATCACATTGATTTGTTCTTGGGTTTTATGGTACACATCGACATTACACATCAAAACAAATGAATCATAATCTCTAATGAACTGTTTTTGCATTCCCTTTTTGATGCCGTACCGTGCTTGTCCACCCCATTTGTTTAACACATGGCGCGCTGCTAAAATCTCAATCTTATCAAAATAAGGCATCATTATTTGTAGTTGTTGAAGATCTTGCTTTGTAATATCTTCTAAATTTACATCACTTTGGTCAAGTAACTCCCATATCCTTTCCATTACTTCATCTTGAAATTCACGTCTATGAAACAAACGATGTAAAGAAGGATATCTTCGACATCGGACCATTTCCATAAAGGCGCTTTTTGTGATATTCATATATCCCAAAAAAATCTCCCCCTTTTTATTTCAAACTATGGATTAACCCCAAAAATTCTCTATGGGAAATATTAGCTGCGTAAGGGTGTGTTGACTTACTGTTTTCTAGTCGGCCCATTAAATCAGAAGCCAAAAGCCAAATTTTTGTTAATTTCTCTTCTTGTTCCAAACTAGTTAATTGAGAATCATTAGTTTCACGAACAAATTCTGCAAGAAAAAATACGGTTTCGTAACTTTCGTTTTCAAAATGCTCGACAATTCTAATTGTTTCAACTGGATTACTAGCCACAACACCTGTTTCTTCCAATACCTCACGTAAAACGCATTCTGTGAGTGTTTCTCCTTCTTCGAGCGTTCCTCCAGGCAAAGTATATAGATTCCATTTTTGTTCATGTACCGCAAGAATTCTTCCCTTATTCTCAATTACCGCGCGACAACGAATAGATGGTTTTCTATCGACCACATCATTTTTATTTAAATTACTATCATACATTTCTAATTTCATAAATAAGACCCCTTTTATGATGACATCAGTCATATTATACACTATAAGAAGCAAAGAAAAAACCGCGAATGCGGTTATAATAATTTCAATCTTTTTGGTGACACGTGAGCTTTTAACTGCTTGCGAATAAAATCAATCGCTTCAGTAGGAACTTCCCTTTTAACAATAACTGAACCACTGTCTTTAGAAGTAAATATATATAGGTATTCTTCTGTTTCTGTGGCCATATAAAAATCAAACCACTTTTTAAGCACTTTCTCAGATCCAATCAAATAACTAAATCCTTCATCATCAGCGACATATGTCATATCAAACATATCTTTATTTTTATCATATCTTCTACCAGCATTATATTTCGCAAACCAAACTGATATTACCATCAACAAAATAAGAAATAATGCAACATAAGTGTATACAAAACTACCAGTTCCAGTCACAATTGGTGATAAAAGAAGGTATCCAATACCAAACACAAAAAGGCCAATATTAAAAGGTCGCATGATATTCATTTTTAAATGATTCATTAAAAACTTAATATAATCTTCCTTTGTTACGTGTTGTTGAAATTTGTACTCCATAATTATTCTCCTATCTATCTTTAATTTTGATCCTTTATTTCAATTATATCTTTTAAGTCATCTAGACTAATCAATTCACTTTCTAGCGCTTCATGTAACAAGTAAGTAGAAAACCCAGATCGTAACAAATAAGCGTTCTCACAGACAATTACATTTTCCTCAAACGTA
>CAZZJG010000088.1:0-3935 GCA_964654395.1 uncultured Candidatus Izemoplasmatales bacterium | reverse complement strand
TTAGATAAATCACTTAACGATTTGCCTTCTTTTTTTCTTTTAATAATTTCATCAAAAACAATTTCGCCTTCACCTCTTACGATGAGATTTACACTAGGGATTCGCAGGAATTCTTCCGGTTCATAGCTAACTTCTGGACCTCCTAAAATCACTTCAAAAGGTTGATTGTTGAGGTTATGCAATATCTCTTTTATTAAGTTCACGTTCCAAATATATACACTAAAACCGACAATATCTGGATTGTTTTGTCTTATTTCATTCAGTATCGTTTCTGCGGAATCTTTTATTGTTTTTTCTATGGTAATAATGGGGTAAGAACTGTTGGCTTCAAGAAGGCGAACAGCATTATTAGTGTGGATGTATTTTGCATCGATTGAAACAAGCAATACTTTCATTTTAATCACCGCTTACATTGTATCATATCAATTATCTCTCTTACAGCATTGTGATACAATAGATATGTTGGAGGTGCAAATATGCCTAAGTTGAAACTTGTCGCAAATTACAGCCCTATGGGAGATCAAATCAAAGCTATTGAATATCTTAGTAAAAATATACAAAATGGTGTAAAAGAACAGATATTACTTGGCGCAACTGGTACAGGTAAAACATTTACTATTGCGAACGTAATTGAAAAAACGCAAAAGAGAACACTAGTTCTTGTGCACAACAAAACACTCGCAGGGCAACTGTATGCAGAATTGAAAGAACTATTTCCTAGTAATAGAGTAGAGTATTTTATTTCATATTATGACTACTACCAACCAGAAGCATATGTTCCTTCTCGTGATTTATATATTGAAAAAGATGCTAAAACAAACGATGAAATAGATGAATTACGACATAGCGCAACTGCGTCACTTTTAGAACGTGACGATGTCATCGTTGTTGCGAGCGTATCTTGTATTTATGGGATAGGTGACCCAAAAGACTATAAAAACAGTATGTTAACATTACGCGTGGGCAATGAGATTGGTCGCGATAACCTTTTAAAACGTTTAGTTGATATGTTGTTTGTTAGAAACGATTACGACTTTGTCCGTGGATCTTTTCGCGTGAAAGGTGACGTTATTGAAATCTTGCCCACGTATTCTAACCAATTAGGAATTAGAGTCGAGCTTTTTGATGATGAAATCGAGCGCATTCGAGAATTCGATGTGTTAACAGGAGAAGTCGTTAATGAATATTCCGTACTTTCTTTGTTTCCTGCGACTCAATTTGTCACAAATAAAGATAAACTTGAAGAAGGAATTAGGCGTATTGAACAAGAACTGGAAGAAAGAATAGAATATTTTAAAAGCCAAAATAAATTTTTAGAGGCTGAACGAATTTCACAACGAACAAACTATGATATTGAAATGCTTAAAGAAATAGGGACATGCAGTGGCGTAGAAAACTATTCAAGACATCTTTCACTACGTAGAGAAGGAGAAACACCATCAACACTAATGGATTTCTTCGGTGATGATTATTTGTTAGTTGTAGATGAATCACATGTAACTCTTCCTCAAGTGCGGGCTATGTATAATGGGGATAGATCCCGAAAACAAACGTTAGTTGATTATGGTTTTCGTCTTCCAAGTGCATTAGATAATCGCCCTCTCAATTTTACAGAATTCAATAAAAAAATATCAAAGGTAGTTTATTTAAGCGCTACTCCTGGTGATTATGAACTATCACGCACGCCCTATCTTGTCGAACATATCATTAGGCCTACAGGATTGCTAGACCCTGTTGTAGTTTTAAGAAAAAAAGAAGGACAAATTGATGATTTAGTCCATGAAATTATGAAAAGAATAAAACAAAGTCAACGAACTTTGATTACAACACTCACAATAAAAATGAGTGAAGACCTTACAAACTATTTAAAAGAATTAGGATTCAAAGTTGCCTATTTACATAGTGAAATCAAAAGTTTAGAGCGTATGGAAATCATTCGTGAATTACGCCTTGGAACCTACGATATTCTTGTAGGAATCAATCTCCTAAGAGAAGGACTAGATATACCTGAAGTATCACTAATCGCAATTCTTGACGCGGATAAAGAAGGATTCCTTCGAAGTGAACGTAGTTTGATCCAAACAATTGGTCGTGCGGCGCGAAATAAAGATGGAAAAGTAATCATGTATGCAAATAAAATAACCGATTCGATGCAAAAAGCAATTGATGAAACAAAAAGACGACGAAGCATTCAAGAGAAGTACAATCAAACACATGGCATTACACCACAAACGATCCAAAAACGGATAACGGAATCAATCGGCGTAAAACTTGAAATATCAGAGGAGTCAAGACCGTATTATCAATTAGATAAAGATGAAAAAATGGAAGTTATCTCTCGGTTAGAAAAAGAAATGAAAAGCGCCGCCGCAAAACTTGATTTTGAGCGTGCTGTAGAGCTAAGAGATATACTTTTCGAATTAAAAGCAACTATGTAAAAAGGGGAATGACGATTGCGTCATTCCCCTTTTTACTAGATAATTTGCGAGAGAATAATAAACACAATACCCCACACAATCACAAAAATCTGGACGTTTTTTTCACCTTTTAACATGTTTGTTAGAACTTTGAATTTAGCCATTTTAAAGATGTAAGGTGGTTTTAAAAGCCCAACAATAACGCAAAAGATACCGTAAATAAGAAAAATTGCTGCTAATACTCCCATTTTTACCTCCTATAAATTAGATTTCTTAGCATATAGCTTTAATAATAACCATGTCGCCAATAAATTATAACAAACACCAATTGTGAAGATGAGTAGTGCACTTCCTCCTTCAGTTGGTAGAAGCTCCATTTCTACAATGCGACCAGCCCAGTAGCCAGGAGCTATTCCTAATAAGTATTGCACCCACCCAGTAACTAAAAAGCCTATTACCGGAAACATTAATACTATTCCTGACAACTTCATTATGACAAAACCTTCTACTTTGTTTTCACTAAATGAGTTGACAATAAGTGTTACACTAGGCACTTGCAAAGCACCTAGAATAGATACCGCAAACCATATCCATAAACTTGAATCAGGTAAAAAATCTGTTGCGACGATTAAAATAAATGTTGCGACAAATCCAAACACCATTCCCACAAGTATTTTAATATAAATATAGTGTTTAACGTCAATGGGGGTCACTTTTAAACTCATTAAAACAAGATCGTCTTTATCATCAAGCAAAGTAAACGCAATAAGTGCACCAAACACATAACCTGTAATGATAATCATCATCATAGCAGTAATATTATCCCAAATACTACTTGGATAAGTTTTATCAATCCAATCAGCCAAGAAATATCCTATTATGCCAAAGATAACGGGATAAATCGCAAAAAAGAGATACATGCGATCGCGTAAAATATTACGTAATTCCGCTTTGAGAATAGTCTTGAACATCCTCATACCCCGCTTTCCTTAATGGCATAAATCTGAAATTTAGGTAAGGCTAAATATCGATATGCAACGACTCCTCCAAAAACCATATATCCTAAACTCACGTAATATTGATAATCCAGCGTATGAACAGTTCCTTCAGCATATAAACCAGTTTTAATAATAATTTCCGCTGCATGGAGTGGGTTTGCTAATAAAGCATTTTCCCAAAACGTTCCTTCAATTACACCAAAAAGTAGCAATAACGAAGGAATCATTAGAAATATCCCAATAATAAACATATTTACTAAAAGCTCAGTGAAATCTTTTTGGTAATACGCAAGAATCAACCCAAAAACAGTAAAGGACGCAGTCGTTACCACAATACCTATAATTAATAACGGCATTTGAAATGCTAAACCTGATACATAATCAAACTTTCCCGCAAGGTAAAAAACAAACACTATAAGCATCGATGATGTTAAGTTATGAATTGTGTTAGCTATAATCTTGGAAAGCACTAATTCACTATTTTTAATAGGTGTGACAAGCAGTGTACTAATAGTGGACT
>CAZZJG010000087.1:0-4000 GCA_964654395.1 uncultured Candidatus Izemoplasmatales bacterium | reverse complement strand
ATTTTCTCACAAAGAAGTTCCAATTTCATATCCCTTATCTTTTAAGAATGTGTAGGACATTCCTCCTACTACGAGAACTTTATCAGCTTTCTTTAGTAAGTTGTTGATGACACCAATTTTTGAACTAACCTTCGCGCCTCCTAAAATAGCAACAAATGGTCGTTTTGGGTTATCAACAGCGTTACCAATAAAGGCAATTTCTTTTTCTAATAAATAACCAGCCGCAGCTTCTTTTGCGTAAGTCGCAACGCCAACATTTGATGCGTGAGAGCGGTGAGCTGTACCAAATGCATCATTCACAAACAAATCTCCTAGAGATGCCCAGTATTTACCAAGTTCTGGATCATTACCGCTTTCTTTCTTACCATCAACGTCTTCAAAGCGGGTGTTCTCAAACATGAGAACTTGACCTTCTTTAAGGTTGGAGATTGCTTCTTCAAGAATAGGCCCTCTTGTTACTGGGATAAAAATAACCTCTTCATTCAAATACTCACCTAAACGCTTGGCAACAGGAGCCAGTGATTTTCCTTCTTTGTCTTCTTCTTTTTTCACACGTCCTAAATGAGAAAATAATACCAGCTTCCCACCACGTTCTTTTACATCAAGAATTGTTGGAAGGGCAGCCTTAATACGGTTGTCGTCAGTAATGACACCATCTTTCATAGGTACGTTGAAATCAACTCTCATTAATACTACTTTTCCTTTGACTTCAAGATCCCGTACGGTTTTTTTTGCCATATGGATTCTCCTTTACTATAGAATTGTTTTGAATCACGAACAACTACATTATACAAGAACAAATGCGAAAAATCCAATTATCAGATAAGATGTAAACACTTTCTTTTTAGTCATTAATAAAGACAAGTAGTTCAGCACAAAACCGCATCATTAATAACACACTTCTTTTTGATGTTTGTATTTTGATTTTAGATCCATCATGAAATATGATATATACACTATTTTCCTCTTGAAAAACATTAGCTATTTGGTGGTAATTAACGTAATACATATTGAGATTTCTAATTGCTCCTGTAGGAAACAATAGTGTATTGCGATCTACATAAACAGGAACGAGTTGTGTTCTATGTAAAAGCCTTTTGGCAGCTTCGATTCTTCCTTCAAATGTAGATAGATTATTAACGCAAAGACTATCAATATACTGTCGTATTCCTAATTTTATAATTTCATTTTTCCCACCAACTAGACACCCTTGGGCATGTCTTGTGATAAAATTCATACTCCACCTCCAGTATAATCATACTGGTTAAAGTAATCATTTACTCAAAAAAACCGATTGAGTTAATCTCAATCGGTTAATTGTTATTTCAAACGAAGCTCAGTTTCAGGGTCGAAGAAGTGACATGTTTCCATATCGAATGCTAGTTCTATTTCATCGCCGATGTGAATGTCGTCACGTGCACTTACTTTTGCGGTTAATGTGTGGTCACCTAGCTGCAGGTGAATGTTTGTCTCAGCACCAAGTAATTCAGCAACGTCTACTTTTAGTTTAACGATAGAATCCTTTAATTTTGCGAGCATTTCTTTTGTATCAAAGATGTTTTCAGGTCTAATTCCTAAAACAATTGGTTCGTTAATCTTCTTGTTTTCTTTTAAGATAGCTAGTTTGCTTTCAGGAACTTTTATCTTAATTCCCTCGCCTTTAAAATACTCACCTTCAACTTTACCATGTATAAAGTTCATAGGAGGTGTTCCGATAAAGCCACCAACAAACATGTTTGCTGGGTAATCATAAATTTCTTTAGGAGCACCAACTTGTTGGATATATCCGTCTTTCATAACAACGATACGTGTTGCCATGGTCATGGCTTCAATTTGGTCATGGGTAACGTAAATTGTAGTTGTTTCAATACGTTCATGCAGTTTAATTAATTCCGCGCGCATTTGGACACGAAGTTTCGCATCTAAGTTAGATAGTGGTTCGTCCATGAGGAATACCTTCGCATCACGGACAATTGCACGTCCGAGCGCAACGCGTTGTCTTTGTCCACCAGACAAAGCTTTTGGTTTTCGATCAAGATAAGGTATAAGCCCTAAAATGTCAGCGGCGTTTTTAACGCGACGTTCAATTTCATCTTTTGGCATCTTACGAAGTTTTAAACCAAAGGCCATGTTGTCATATACTGACATGTGAGGATAAAGTGCATAACTTTGGAATACCATCGCGATGTTTCTATCTTTCGGTGCAACGTCATTAACTAAAACGTCATCGATATAAAGCTCACCAGAAGTAATCTCTTCAAGTCCAGCAACCATCCGTAAAGTTGTCGATTTACCACATCCTGAAGGACCGACAAAAACAATGAATTCTTTGTCTCTAATTTTCAGGTTAAAGTCAAAAACAGCTTGTACACCGTTATCGTAAACTTTGTTAATATTTTTGAATAATAATTCAGCCATAATAGCTCTCCTTTCTAATTGTTCTTTAACAGTATAACGAAAAAAAAGAAAAAGCCCAATGTGCAATATGCACAAATTAGGCATTATTGGTAAAATAATATATATAAGGCAGATGCACCCTTAAACTCTTTTACATTGATATGCGTAGAATCAACAAAATGGTCGATACGATAATTAACTGTGTTCCGATGCATATATATGTTTTTAGCTGTTAATGAAGAGTTCATGTTGTGATTGATAAAAGCACGAACTGTATAAAGCATATCTGGTTTAACGCGCTGTAAAACATATGCTCGAAATAAATGAATTAGTGAATTATTCTGTTTTAACGTTGCTTCTATGATGATATCTTCTAGATACAAAACTTTTTTAGGCAAAGATGGTAAAAATGAAATTAATTCATCTTTCCATGGATATGATTGATTATCATATGGTTCAATTACCATTACTAAATCTTGTCGGAAATCAGATGCGATTAGTTCGTGCACACTCTCTAAATCAATCGGTTCTAGGTTATAATAATCATCATCTTTTAAAACAATAACATTCTCTGATGCTATTTCTAGCTGGATATGATCGGAGAGATCAGTAAAGAGCGAAACTATTTCCGTTATTTCTGTTTCTACATAAATATAAATTCTGCGCTCCATTTAAATCACGTCCGTACTTCTACGACGAAGTCGCTTATTATATTTTTTATAATGATACATGTTCATATCAGCTTCTCTCATAAGCTCATCAATTGTTTTCTCCCCGCCCTTCCAAATGGAGTAGCCATATGAAAATAATATCGGAAAATCAAGTTCATCACACTCTAAGTGTTTCGCAAGGTCTTGAAGAACATGTTCTAATGATTTGCGATTAACAATTTGCGTCACAACCATAAACTCGTCCCCGCCAGACCGGGCAATCATTGATGCCATTGAAAAACTATGCTGTAACATATGAGCGAAACAGGATATGACTTTATCTCCTACTTCATGTCCAAATCTGTCATTAATCCATTTTAAATTATCAAGATCAAGTATCGCTAGGCTAAAAGGGTGCTTCCTACGCATCATATCTTGCATATATTGATATGATTTTACGCGACTGAACAACCCTGTCAAATGATCTGTATTCACAGCGAGATTTTCAATTAAAATATATCCAGCTAGTAATCCAAGCGCAAATGATGAAAAAAGCGATGCAATCCCGTAGTGAAACATTTGAAGAATTCCCCCTAACAGTGGGAAAAAGAGTAAAGATAGGATGCCATACTTAACATCGCTAGATAAATATTTCAAACGCCTAATTGTAAGATAAATTAGGTAAAAACCAATCAAAAAGTCTAAAAGCATTATGACATAAGTACCGATTTCTCTTTGATACTCATTCACATCACTAATTCGAAATACCACTGGTACTATAAAATTAACAACAAGCGCAATGCTTACAAACAAGGGAATTAGCCAATAATATAATTTGTTTTTTTTCGTTCTTGCTTGCATCAATGTTTCATGTACATAAACACCCCACCACATTACAAGAATCGCGGTTACGAGAAATAAAGAGATGTTTAAAAAGTATAAGGCATATGTTA
>CAZZJG010000086.1:0-4015 GCA_964654395.1 uncultured Candidatus Izemoplasmatales bacterium | reverse complement strand
GCTGCGAAACAAATACAACAAAGTATGGGTATTTGCGGAGTTGATTTTATTTGTCTTAGTCGGCTCAGCTGTTGATATTCGTGTCGCAATAGGCGCTGGTGCACTTGCGCTATTACTACTTTTATCCGAATTAATTGGTCGCTTTATTGGTGTGCAAATATCACTTGTCAAAACATCATTAAACACAAAAGAAAGATTATTTTGTGGCATTTCCTATATCCCTAAAGCAACTGTCCAAGCAGCTATTGGTTCAATTCCTTTAATGGTAGGTGTGCCTTCTGGGTCATTAATTCTCGCAATTGCCGTTCTTAGCATATTAGTAACGGCACCTCTTGGGGCGTTAGGTATCGACTTGACATATAAAAAGTGGTTAACCTTAAAGCACTAAAAGGTATTTTGTATAACGAAAACGCTTTTATTTTCTCAGATTTATTCCTTACAAACAAGAAAAGATGTGATAGTATAATACTATATACTTTTTTGTGATGGAGTGGTAAGTGTGAAAAAAATTAAAGGGAATCTACTTTATGGGCAATCCGGAGGACCTACCCCAGTAATTAATGCATCAGCTTATGGTGTTATTACCGAAGCTTTCAAACATCATGATTTAATTGATGAAGTTTATGTTATGCACCACGGAATTCAAGGTGCTTTAAATGAAGAGTTTTTTGCCATCTCAGAACAAGAAGAACAACACATCGAATTATTGAAACATACACCTGGAAGTGCTTTTGGAAGTGTTCGATATAAAATGGTTGACTTTCGAGAAGACGAAACTGACTATATCCGTTTACTTTATATCTTCCGCAAGTACAATATTCGTTATTTCCTATATAACGGTGGAAATGATTCAATGGATACATGCTTTAAGATTGCTGAGTATATGAAATACGTTGATTATGATATTCGTGTTATCGGCGTGCCCAAAACCATTGATAACGACTTACCTCACACTGACCATACTCCTGGATATGGCTCGGCAGCAAAATACGTTGCTAATACCATGATGGAAGTCGCATATGATATGTTAGCTTATCCTAAAGGAAAAGTTACAATTGTAGAAATAATGGGGCGCCACGCCGGTTGGTTAACAGCGGCTAGTGCGCTAGCTTCTATTACTGGGTATGGCCCAGATTTAATATATTTACCGGAAGTTCCTTTCAATATCGAGAAATTTAAAGATGATGTGCGAAGAGTATATGGCGCTAACAGACAATGTTTAGTAGCTGTTAGCGAAGGTCTCGTTAACGAAGATGGAATCCTTATTGGCTCTTCCAGCGGGTTGAAAGATGCCTTTGGTCACTTTCAACTAGGTGGTGTATCATCTAAATTATCGAATATTCTTAATAGTGAAATGCGCATTTCTTCACGCACAATCGAACTAGGCACAACCCAACGAGCAGCTGCTCATATTCAATCTTTAGTGGATGTTGAAGAAGCGATAGAAGTTGGAAGAGAAGCAGTTAAGCTTGCTATATCTGGTGAACATGGTGTCATGGTTACTATCTTTCGGGAAAAAGGACCAGAATACAAGGTGGGCTTCGGCAAACATCCTTTAAAAGACATTGCAAATGTTGAAAAAAGCATCCCAAAATCAATGATAAACGAAGATGGTAATGGTGTAACACAAGAATTTATCGATTATGCATTACCTCTTATTGAGGGTCACAATCCTCCAGTTTTCAAGGGAGGATTACAACAATTTACAAAATTAAAACGCTAAAAAAAGATGACTCCTTTTGGGTCATCTTTTATGATATTGGATTATGAAGTACGTCCTTCGCTTCTTCATGACGTCTGAAATAAGCAACTGCATAAGAACAGACAGGAACAAGTTTATATCCTTCCTCACGCGCCATTTCAATGACTTTTCCCATCAATTTTCCAGCAATCCCTTGCCCACGAAGAGATGGATCAACGAAAGTATGATCTATCACCAAGATTTTATTTCCACCATTTTTAAAAGTAATTTGAGCGATAAAATCTTGTTCTGAGTTGCCGATATAAAACTTACCATTTCCACGTTTGATATCCATTTTATCAACCTCCAATCATATTATATTACATTTAGCCTTCAATATACAATTATTATGTTTATATGATATAATTGATACAACAAAAAATCTAGTGAGTAATCGAATAAAATAGATGAAAACATCTGTTTTTGTAGATAATTTGCTTGTTAGGAGGAAACACATGAAAGAAGAAAGACTTTCGCAAAAACAAGTCTTTGAGTGTTCATTCATGAAACTTTATGTCGATAAAGTAAAACTTGATAATGGTATACAAAGCGAAAGAGTATATATCAAACATCCTGGAGCTGCGGCTGTGTTTCCAATAACAAAAGATGGAAATATCATCCTCATAAAACAATACCGCTATCCCATTCAATCAATCACTATCGAAATTCCAGCAGGAAAAACAGATGACAAAGAATTAGGTATTGTATGTGCCCAAAGAGAGCTTGAGGAAGAAACTGGATTTAGCTCAAAAAACATCAAACACGTAATGAATATTCACAATTGTCTAGGATATAGTGATGAACTAATCGAACTATTTGTCGCATCCAACTGCGAACCTCTTAACTCCCCTAAAAAGATGGATGATGACGAACAAATTGAAATATTGATTGTCACTATAAAGGAAGCATTAGAATTACTAAAAAACGGCCATATCAGTGACGCAAAAACAATTATTATGCTTCAATGGTATGCTTTAACACAAAACATATCTTTTTAAGGTGATATTATGAAACCAACAAAACAAGATCGACGACAAGATTTGTGGATGTCGCTACTCAAACCATTTGTCCATATTTGGATGAAATGGGATATGAAAGTGACTTATCACTATGAAGACGGGTTTAATCGAAAACGGACAGATCCATATATCATGTTAGCTAACCATACATTTTTATTTGATGTAGTACATGTTCCACTACCACTAAAAAAAGCACCATTTGTAGTTGCCAGTCACAACCTATTTGTCAAACAACCGACTAAATTTCTTCTCACCCGTATCGCTCACGCCATACCTAAAACTAAAAACGCTAGCGACCTTAGAACCGCAAAAGGGCTAATAAGTGCTGTAAAACGTGGGTATCCTGTGCTTATATTTCCCGAAGGGAACACAACATTCACAGGTGAGACCAACTATATTGAATCTTCCACAATGAAACTTATCAAAAAGTTAAATGTCGATGTTGTTATTGCGAAAGTTGCAGGTGGTTATTTATCAAGACCTCGATTCGCATCAGGAAAAAGAAAAAATCGTCAAGTATCAATTACTTACCGCATTGTCTTGCGAAAAAATGAAATTAAAAACATGACCTTAAAAGATATCGAAAAGGTTATAGTAAATGCACTTTATCATAACGATTACCAATATCAACGAAAAGTAATGATTCCTCACCCAGGAAAAAAACTCGCAGAAGGATTAGAAAATATCCTTTATACATGCCCTGAGTGCAAAGCTATAAATACTATCAACACTCAAGGAAACAAAATATGGTGCTCCCACTGCCAAACAAATGGTCATATTGATAAGTATGGATTTATTCAAGGATTTTCCCTCGATAATACCGTAGATTGGGATCATTTCCAGCGAGCTTTTGACCAAAAACTAAAACATGTAAAACTATCATCACCCTGCACTGTGCAACTACTCCACCATAAGTCGCAAACCTATCAAACACTAGGGCAAGGAACGGTAACGCTCATAGATGGTATAATGAGAATCACCGGTGATGTTAACCTTACATTTAACACGAAAGATATCACCATGCCTTCAGTCACGCTTAGAAGAGATTTTAACATGGTAATAAACGGACAACACTACCTACTAAAAATTGAAAAAGGTGTCATCTCTTTTCTAAGAGCTATCGACGGCAAGTATTAATACTTATTTGAAAGGATGATCTATAAGCAAAACATAATTATTTTTTTACTAATGGTTGTGATTGGTGGGTTAATAGGATATTTAACAAACCGTCTTGCGATTAAAATGCTATTTCGTC
>CAZZJG010000085.1:0-4050 GCA_964654395.1 uncultured Candidatus Izemoplasmatales bacterium | reverse complement strand
ATTCCTTCTATCATAAAAGCATGTCCATATAATAGACCAGCGTTTAAACAATCTACAGTATTTGTTCCTAGTACATGTTTTGGTGCTTTGAATTCAAATTGTGTAAGCTGAGAAGCACCTGAAATCAAAGCACTTCTTTGAGTTAATAGCCCTGTAGTAATTGAAACGCCTTTAATGCTTCCATTATGAAGATAGGTAAACGTTGTCGCTGTGCCCATATCGACAATAATTGCATCACTACCATAATGTTCAATTACACCGGCAGATGCAGCTACAAGATCAGCTCCAACTTCTTTTGGATTATCAGCATGTATTTTCACACCTGTTTTAACGCCAGGGCCGATAAAAAGGGGGATAATGGACAGATATTTTTCCGAAAGAAGTCGCATAACACTGTTAAGTTCTGGCACAACAGAAGAAATAATAATTTCGTTGACACCAGCTAGCGCATCTTTTAGAATCACATAATATTCATCCATCGATTTATGCTTATCTGTTGTAAACCGATAATTATCAGTAAAATCACCATTATATCGGGCTAAAACGATATTGGTGTTACCGATGTCTATGAGGGCAATCATACTCTATTCTTCCTTTAGTCTATTTAATGCTTTGGCGATAGGAATACCAACGAGAACGGCAACGACAATTTCAAGCAAGGAATTGAGAACAAGAATTGTCAATAAAAAGCCAAATATTGTTCCCCCTGAAATATAAAATTTCGCGATGAAATCAATTGTACCAAGCGTACCTTCTCTTGTGAGTGCTTCTGATAAATTGTAAACATCAAAGTAAAAATACGTTGTTCCTGCGATATATAGAAGCGAAATAACAAGTACTGAATGTAGTAAGGTCATGCTCGCAAAATACATAGCATCGGTAAACGTTTTGTTAGTAAAGTATTTACGATATAATGATAAAACATCGTGCGCAAAATAACCAATTAGAAACCTTGGTAATACACTTACTAAAGGATTAGTAAAAATCGGATCTAGCGCCCCGACAGGACGGGTAAAAGCAACGTATAAACTAAGTACACCGAAGAGGGCACCAAGAAAGCCACCGACTTTACGTCCACCGAAATATCCCCCAATTAAAATGGGAATGTGAATAATGGTAAATCCCACAAAGGGATTGATGCTTATAAAGCCCAAATTGGGCACGAGTCCGAGAACAATGACAATACCGGTTAAAACACCCGTCAATGTTAGTTCTCTAGTGTTAAATCTAGACATTTTATTCTCTCCTTTTCAGGCCACAAAGGGTCCCATAAGTTGATTTATGTCATATCCTTTTAGGATTAGACGCCTTTTTTGATTGATTCTACGGTATTTTGATTCAACATTTTTACAATTTTTGTGATAATTTTTTTAACTTCTTTATAATCGTCTGTATGAATCATCGATGTAGTTGAATGAATATAACGAGCAGGCATACCGATGGTCGCTACAAGCGTTCCCCCGTTTTCTAGCTGCACTCTAGCTGCGTCCGTACCACCCATTGATTTATAATATTGATATTTTATACCATCTTCTTCAGCTGCTTTAATGATAAAATCTTTCATACCTTGATGCATAATAGCATTTGGGTCATAGAAACGAACTAAGAACCCTTCTCCTAGTTTGCCACTTACTTCGTCACCATCAAAAGTGTCGGCACTAGGGCTACAATCAATCGCAATAAAAACATCTGGTTTTATCATTCCAGCAGCTGTTTTAGCGCCCCTCAATCCAACTTCTTCTTGCACAGTTGCACCTAGGTATAATTCACAAGGAACTTCTTCTTTGTTTAAATCACGTGCAAGTTCTAAAGCCATACCACAACCAAAGCGGTTATCCCATGCTTTACTAAAGATTTTCTTACCGTCTTTACTAACAGTATAATCATTTCTCGGAACAACCTGCATCCCGATTCGCACGCCTAGTTCTTTCGCGTGTTCGTCACTGTCTGCGCCGATATCAACTTTTAACTCATTGAACTTTAAGTCAATGGGTTTTTCGTTTGTACCGCGCATTAAATGAGGTGGTTTTGATGCTGTTACTCCCGGAATGCGTTCTAAACCATCAGTAATAATATCTACATGCTGGCTAAGAAAAACATTACCGTGCATTCCACCGAGATTAGTAATAGAAATCATCCCGTTTTTTTCGATACCAGTAACTATGCCACCAACTTCATCCATGTGCCCAGCAATCATAACTTTGGGACCTTTACCCTTGTTGATGATGCCAAAAATACTACCAAGGCGATCTTCTACAATATCATCTACATATTTTGATAAAAATGAACGCATATAATCACGCACTGGTTTTTCAAAACTAGGTGCACCTGGTAAATCAACTAAATCCCGATACAGTTTATCCATGAAAATCCTCCTTAAACTGAGCTACTAGCCTACATATTGGCTGCCCAAGTGATGTAAAACGTTGCTCAAACTCTGTCATAATATGTCCTTGATATTCTTTGTGAAGGTCATATGTTACTTCCGATAAAATCATCTTTGCATCTTTCATTGTTTGGATGCTGTAATCAAACAAATCACGGTTATCTGTTTTAAAATGAATTTCTCCACCCGGCGCAAGAATCTCTTTATAACGAGCCAAAAAAGTAGGGTGTGTCAAACGTCTTTTTTCGTGTCTTGCCTTTGGCCATGGATCAGAAAAATTAAGGTAAATCCTAATAATACTGTTTGGTTCAAAAAGATCTGTTAAATAAATTGCATCTGCGCGAATCAAACGCATGTTTTCACGGAGGTCTACCAGTAATTTGTCTAGTGCTTTAACAATTGCGCTATCAAATTTTTCCATCCCTAAAAATAAGATATCATGATGATTTTTTGACATTTCGTGCAGAAAGCGTCCTTTGCCCGTTCCAATCTCAAGGTGGATTTGTTTCGTTGTTTTTTTCCATTTAGTAAGGTTTATTTTTTCATGAGACATATCATTATAAATGAGATGGGGGTTACGCAATATCTTTTCTTTTGCGTCTTTTACGTAGCGAAGTCTCATATTTATTCCTAACTACAAAGCGATTTAATTGCTTCCATGTAAATTGCGGTTGCTTTTAATAAGTCATCGAGATGGATGTATTCGTCCACTTGATGAGCAACATCTTTACGCCCAGGCATAACAGCCCCAAACGCAACGCCACGTTTAATTAATCTTCCGTATGTTCCCCCGCCAATGGTCATTAACTCTGACTTTGTGTCTCCTGTATATTTAATATACGCTGCGTGTAATTTTTGAATCAATTCATCATCCTTATTGACATAATGAACTGGTTTTTCACTTACTACTTTATACTCGAATTGATGTTTAATGGTTGCGGCATGGATATTCATTTTAGCACTTTCCATGTCCCACCCCTTAGGGTAACGACAGTTTATACCAATACGGAATTGTCCGTTTTCATATTCAAAGATACCTGGATTAATAGTAAAATCTTTCATTTCTTCATCATGATGATTAATACCTAATTTTTCCCCTAAATGATCGAATGAGAGGTAGTCATTAATGAAGTGTAAAAACTTATTGTCGATATGTTCTGATAAAAACTCCGCGAGAATGAAAGCCGCATTAATTCCAAGATGTGGTTGCATCGCATGCGCAGCTTTACCATAAACAATATAACGATCACCATCGATGGTTCCGTTTAAGCCATTATAAGCAAGATATTTTTCAAATTCATCTTTTAAATCAATGGTAAGTTTTGCCTCTGCTATGTCAGGAACCATGTTATATCGCTCTCCTGCTTTAAAAGAGATAAGAGTTTCATCCTCTACTTTACCAGTTACATCAAAAGACAAAAATCCTTTTTCAGCGTATATAAGAGGAAACATCGCATCAGGTGCGAAACCGATTGTTGGCATTTCTTCAGTTTGGAGGTATTTTTGTACGCCTCGCCAAGAAGTCTCTTCATCGGTTCCAAGGATAATCCGAATTCGTTTTTTTGGTGTGAAACCTAATTCTTTTAAAAACTTCAAGGCAAAATATGCAGCCATTGTTGGTCCCTTATCATCATTTGCGCCACGAGCAAAAAGTTTTCCATCTT
>CAZZJG010000084.1:0-4064 GCA_964654395.1 uncultured Candidatus Izemoplasmatales bacterium | reverse complement strand
ATACTTCAACAAAAGGACACTACTATAATTCAACTATCAGTTACGATATGCCAACAGATCATATTTCTGAACATGGTGTAATTCTTTCACTTCTTTATGGTGAAGAAGAAAGAACTGAAACGTTTGAAGTTACTTTCCGTTTAGACGGCTTGACTGTCACAAAAGAATATGAGGTTACGATTCGTCCACGCGGTGAAGTTGTTTTAACTAATAGTAGAATAGTTACTTTTGAAAACCTGAGCACAGAGTTTGATGTAGCTGATGGTCAACTTGAACTTTTCTATGAAGATGGCGGTTCAGTACCTTATGTAAATATCGAAGAGTTCTTGCAACTTTTAACTGGTTTTATTGACCCTAATGTTACCATTAACTATGTATTAGGTGACGATGATTTGACAATGTCTTATCAGTACTATGATGAAGAAGAAGATCAGTTGTATGACCTTACAGTTGTCGTTGATGCGACAGAAAACACTTTTACAGTCAATGACCCTGCATTCTTCTGGGCTTACACATACTCCACTGAAACTAATTATGGTAGAAATATCAATTATATTAATGGACACCCAGATGAATATTATGAAGAAAGTACTGACATTGTTTATGATCTAGATTTATACAACATGGACATTGTTATGAAAGATGACGAATTACTTGCGCCATATTATGTGGTTAATCAATTGTTTGTCGGTTCTTCCTATTACAATGTCTATTATAACTATGATGGATTGTACGGAATATATTTACTTCCATCAGAATCTGAAATGGCCTATCGCACTATTCATAACAGTAGTGTAACTGGCGACGATGTGCCACTAGATATGCTTGAGGCAACGTTCAATATGCTTGCCTTTAACCTCGATTATTTTTACGGGTTAAAAGATATCATGGGTATAGATACATATTATGACTTGTTATATGAAGTTAAAGATGATTTGTTAACTACCGATCCAGACGCACTTGACAAAGCGATTGCGGACCTTCTTTTAAAACGGATAGATGAACCTCATACATCGTATGGATACATGTCATATTATTCAGAAGAAGAACCATCTACATCATCACTTAGTGATTATGGTAGTCGCTTCACAAACTGGTATCTTGAAGGACTTGATGCCGTAAACGATGTAATTGGTGATCGTTTTGGAGCTGCTTCAAGTGGCTGGAATGCAACAAGAAAACCAGATTATTGGTTCTTAGATGAAAGTACTGTGATGCTTTCATTAAACGGCTTTGATACTGCAGATATTTATGAAGGTGTTTTGTTTGATCAAAATCAAGCAGACGCTATATTAAAACTTGATCCATCTGATTTTGTTTTAAGCGATGTTTCTGGTGATTATTTCTACTTATACAATAGCTCAACACTTACAGATGATTATCTTGAAATATTAGCTAAACAAAGTGATCCATCAGCTCTTACTCAATACCAACAAACACTTATTGCTGACGGATTTACGCTTGTGACTGGTACTTCAAATGAAGCATACAAGGAAAATGGTTATTTGACAAAACATATCACAACAACGGACGGACAAGAAGTCGATTTATTTGTTTTATTGCGATATGATGAAGTCTATGAACTTTTGTATGTTGGCGTTGCCAAAAAACTACCAACTGATTATTCTGCACCTTGGCCTTTAGTTGGTGATGTTGAAACTTTGGTACACAGTGATAGTGCAGTATATATGGAAGAAACACTTGAAAACATCATGAATGAACAACCATTAGTTACTGATGTAATTCTTGATTTGTCATGGAATACAGGTGGTAATGTTGGTGCACTCTACCGCGTTCTTGGGTTCATCACTGATCAACCATTTATTGTTAGTGGTATTGACCGGACAACTGGAACTAATAGTTCATATGTTGTATCAATTACTAAAGCTAACCCATATACCGACCTTAATTGGTCATTACTAACAACAAGAGTAACCTTTAGCGCTGCAAACTCTATGACAACTATTTTCCGTGCTAATAATTTAGGACCAATTATTGGTGTACAAACAGGTGGTGGAGCTTGTTCAATTACGCCAGTATTGTTGCCAAATGGAACAGCATTTACTATGTCTAGTAATAACATTAGCGCTCTTCGCACTGGTGAAGGCACTGAATTAGATCCATATGTATTTGAGCCTGTTGAATTTGGACTCTTGCCCGACTATGAAATTCCTTTAGATGATATTTATGATGCGGATGTCCTTCTCAACATTTTAGGAAACTAAGGCGCAGTAATGCGCCTTTTTTTGGCTAATGGTGCCATAATATGCAGTTTGTGATACAATAGTAACAGAATGGAGGGAAATGCATGATACAGGAAGTGAAAACAAAACGACAATTAAAAGTGTTTATTGATTTTATTAAGATGTTGTATCAAAATGATTCACACATGGTTTACCCACTATTTTCCGTGCTTAAGAAAGAACTAACTGAACAGGTTCTTCAAACAAAGAGATATACAGCCTTGTTGTGTTATAGAGATGAAAAAGTTGTGGGAAGAGTATTGTATACGACAGATCATTCGAAAAAAAAGGGGAAAACAATTGGTTATTTTTCCTATTTTGATGCGCTAGATGATACGGCTATTGCTGAGGAGTTGTTGGCACATATGGAACGTGATTTAAAACAACGTGGAATTGAATATGTTGAAGGAACATTTGCGACATACGAACACGATAATCGACGTGGTATTTTAGAGAAAGGGTTTGATAGTGATCCTGTTATATTTACGTCATATAATTTCCCTTATTATGGTAATTTGTTAGAAAAATTCGGGTACCAAAAGGCAATCGATACAGTTTTGTTAGATGCCAAAGTTGATAACCATTCTCTAAAAAGATTAAATACTGTTAGTAGGTATTTTACGCGTAGTCATGATGTGAGAGTTGATGCTGTTGATTTTAAACAATTTGATCGCGATTTAAAAGACGTGCATCAAGTGTTATTAGAGGCAACTAATGAAATTATTTACCAAGATGCACCAAGTATTGATTTAATTGCTTCAGCTGCTAAACAAATGAGGTTTTTTTTGGATTCTGGTTTAATTCGCATCGCAAGAGAAAATAACACTAATAGGCCAGTAGGTTTTTGTTTTGTTTTACCTGATTTTAACCAAGTTATAAAAAGAACTAATGGTGCTATTAGACCCCTTCGAATGTTGTATTTAAAACGAAAAATAACAAAAGCACGTGGGATGATGCAATATGTCGTTCCTGATTATCAAAATACTGGTTTAATTGGGCACATGTTTAAAGTAATTTACGATGAATTTCAAAAACGTGGGATTACAGATTTTGAAGCTGGTACAATGATGGAAAATAATCCCAAACCCATCAATGCTTTTAAAAAATTCGGTGGCGAAATTAAAAAAATATATCGCATTTACGGAAAGGATATTTAAACGTGGATGTTATGTCAATTATTCAATTAATATTGTATTTTATTGTGCCTATATTAATACTTAAATATCATAATATAAAGTTGACGAGATGGATTGGGGCGATTGGTTCAGCGTATCTATTGGGAATTATCCTTGCGTTAATTTTGTATTTGGTGAGTTTGTTAGGATTTGAGATTTCTTTTAGTTCAGATATTGGTGAAATAGCTAGTCACGTTGCAATTAGTCTAGCGATACCGCTACTATTGTTTTCTTCTAATTTGGTTGAGGCAAAAAAACTATCAAAGATTGTTTTACAATCATTTGCTCTATTAGTGCTTTCAGCTATCTTAGTATCGAGTATAGTTTTTTACTTATATGGTAAAAATGTTCAAGATGGCGCCATATTATCTGGTATGGCGATTGGTGTGTATACTGGTGGAACTCCTAATCTCAATGCCATCGCAAGCATATTTGGGCTAGACCGGTCGTTACTTCTTAGCGCAAATCTTGCGGACATGGTGATTGGTGCGTTGTTTTATATATTTTTGCTTGTGGGTGCAAAACCCCTTTTAAAACGTGTGCTTAAAAATGGCAATCATTCTTTATATATGAAAGAAGATACAACTGTCGAAAACTTTGAAGAGTTAGATTTACCTAAGTTTAAGTTCACAAAAAAACTGTTTAT
>CAZZJG010000083.1:0-4079 GCA_964654395.1 uncultured Candidatus Izemoplasmatales bacterium | reverse complement strand
AAGGTGTTTTAATACTTACAAAGCTTTACTTGACAATAAGAGCAAGATAACGTTTTGTTGTAAAGGCTATAAAACCGCTTTGGATGCTTGTAATGAAGGTATTCCCATTCTAATAACACGAAGATTGATAATGAAGCTAAGATGTTTGCGAGCATATTTGGTGCGAAAAGGAGGATAGAGTATTTCATAAAACGATCCCAATTACTAATGCGACATGAATAACAACATCGATTTTTCATAAACAAATGTTGAAAAGGGCACCAATAAAGAACGCAGATGTAATCAGCAATGTTAAAAAGTAAAAAACTAAGATAAATAAACCATGTATCAAGAAAATCAAAATGTAAATACAATAGTCCTATCCCGATAATTAACAAAGTATAAAGGACGAATATGATTAAAGCAAATTTATTTTGTTTTGACACATAATCTAAATCAATGTTTTGTGTTGGTTTGAAATATTTGGAAAAGGCCTTATTACTGAATAAAGGCTTTTTCTTATACGGTAGTAAAGCAATGATTATATCATACAAAAAATAGATAAAAAGAGCCCAGGTAATCAAACTAGAAATAGAAGGGTCGTATAAAGATGAAAATAGCCACAACCATAAATATAGAAGTAATAAAATAATTGCGAAAAAAAGCCTTGTATAAAAATATTTCATGTCATCACCTATTCTCATTATAGCAGATACAAGAAAAGGTTTACAATCTACTAGTTTTTCAATACAATATTGATATGAACAAAGGTGGCTAACTTAAAATTAATTACAAGTTAGAAAGCATCTTTGCTTGATAGAATATTACAAAGGAGTGTTCATGTGAATCAATTGAAACAGGTTGATCCTGAAATTTTTGAGGTCATTAACAAAGAGACAAACAGACAAGAGACACACATTGAATTGATTGCATCAGAAAACTTTGTATCAAAAGCCGTTTTAGAAGCGCAAGGTAGTGTACTTACAAATAAGTATGCAGAGGGATATCCTGGGCGTCGTTACTATGGAGGTTGTGAGTTTGTAGATCAAGCAGAAAATTTGGCAAGAAATCGTTTGAAAGAACTGTTTAATGTAAAATACGCTAATGTACAAGCTCATAGCGGTTCAACTGCAAATATGGGGGCATATCGTGCATTGTTACAACCAGGTGATAAAGTATTAGGTATGAGTTTAGACCATGGGGGACATTTAACGCATGGTCATCCTCTCAATTTTAGTGGGATTGATTACAAATTTGTCAGTTATGGCGTTAATCCTGAAACAGAACAGATTGATTATGATGAGTTAGAAAAACTTGCGATAGAACATCAACCGGCTTTGATTGTTGCTGGGGCAAGTGCATATCCAAGAACAATAGATTTTGCGAGAATAAGAGCTATTGCGGACCGTGTTGGTGCAAAATTCATGGTTGATATGGCGCATATTGCTGGCCTTGTAGCTGCAGGATTACATCCCAATCCTTGTGAATATGCAGATGTTGTTACCTCTACTACGCACAAGACTTTGCGGGGACCACGAGGCGGTATTATTTTAACGAATTCTTTTGAGTTGTATAAACAAATCAATCGTGTTGTTTTCCCCGGAATTCAAGGTGGTCCTTTAATGCATGTGATTGCTGCAAAGGCAGTTGCATTCAAAGAAGCCTTATCACAAGAGTTTAAAGAATATCAAAAACAAGTATTAAGTAATGCGAGCGCATTAGCTGATGAGCTAATGAAACTTGGCTTTCATGTCGTTTCTAGGGGAACCGATAACCACTTAGTTCTTGTAGAAGTTAAATCATTAACTGGTTTGACAGGGAAAGAAGCTGAACAACTACTTGATTCAGTACAAATTACATGTAATAAAAATACTGTGCCAAATGATACTGAAAAACCATTTATCACATCAGGCATTCGTTTAGGGTCACCAGCTATGACTTCGCGCGGTTTTGTGGAAGAAGACATGCGCCTAGTGGCAAATTTGATTTATAAAACATTAATGAATCCAGAGAATGACGCAATTTTAGATGAAGTTAGATCTGAAGTGCGACGTTTGACAGAAACACATCCCTTGTACTAATTTAATAACTCTCTTCACAAAGGAGTGATAATATGAGAGTTTGTGTATTTGAACAACAAGGGAGTCTTACAGCGCAATTACTGAGAATATTAACGGAAAACGGCATCAAGGGTGATGTCGTAAAAACAATTCGATTATCTTTAATTGATGAATATGACGTTATTATTTTTTCAGAGCGTCATGAGATTCCTAGTTTGTATACAACGATAGAACAGTTAGTTCTTTCGAAGAAAATTCATGTGGTTTTTATTTCAGAGACGCATTCACTTGGGAAAATCCATAAGCTTATGAATGATTTTCGATTTCACCGCATCAATAAGCTGTTAATGAATGCTGAGTTGCCGATGTTGCTTACAACAATTCAAAAGTACTCTACTTATATTATGTCAATTGAACAAAAAACAATTGAAACGCAGCAACTATTAACGGAATTAGAGCTTATTTCAAAGGCAAAGTTTTATCTTATGGATAGAGGGATGTCTGAGAAAGAGGCACATATGTATATAAGAAAAAAGGCGATGGATTTAAGAAAGACGAAATCATCGGTTGCAAACCTTATCATTCAAAACAGGATTGACATATAAAAATCAACTATTTATAATAGTTCGTGTAGACAAAGGTGTCTAAACCAAATCAAAATAACGGTGTCAAGGCTGACAAGCTTTTTGACGCCGTTTTTATTTACAAGGAGGAAATTATGAAGAAAACTTGGACAAAGGAAGCTATTTTGAAAAACGCAGCTGAGGAAAACGTTCGTTACATACGTCTATGCTTTACAGATATAAACGGTGTGTTAAAGAACGTAGAGATTCCTATAGCGAAATTAGAAGAGGCACTCGAAAATGAAGTAATGTTTGATGGGTCTTCCATTGATGGTTTTGTACGTATTCAAGAGGCGGATATGTATTTGTATCCTGATTACGACACGTGGCTAATTTCTTCTTGGGAACAAACAACATATGGGAAGGTAGCTATACTTATTTGTGATGTGTATCTTCCAAGTGGTAAACCGTTCGAAGGAGATCCAAGATATGTCCTAAAACGTAATGTTGAACAAATGAAAAAGCTTGGTTTTTCATCATTTAATGTTGGTGTAGAACCTGAATTTTTCCTTTTCAAACTAGACGATCAGGGGAAACCTACGCTTGAATTTAATGATTTTGGAGGTTATTTTGATTTAGCTCCTGTAGATGGCGCTGAGGATTGTAGACGAGATATTGTATTAGAACTGGAAAAAATAGGGTTTAATATGGAAGCAGCGCATCATGAAGTGGCTTACGGGCAACATGAAATAAATTTTGAGTATAATGATGTTGTTCGTTTGAGTGATAATCTACAGTTATTTAAGTTAGTAATTAAAAATGTGGCTAAGCGACATGGGCTTCACGCTACTTTTATGCCGAAACCAATCGCAAATATTAATGGGTCGGGTATGCATACTAACTGTTCTTTAACAGATAATTTGGGAAATAATGCGTTTTACGATCCTAATGGTGAAATAGAATTGTCAGATACTTGTTTGTATTGGATTGGCGGGATATTGAAACACGCAAGAGGTTTTACGGCGGTTACAAACCCAACTGTGAATTCATATAAAAGACTAATCCCAGGTTATGAAGCGCCTTGTTACGTGTCATGGAGTGACGCTAATCGTAGTGCGATGATTCGAATTCCTGCTAAAAGAGGCAAAGCAACACGTACAGAAATTAGAAGTGTTGATCCTAGCGCAAATCCTTATCTAGCGTTTTCTGCCTTATTAGCTGCTGGAATGGATGGAATAAAAAACAAAATTAAACCAGGTGATAGAGAGTATATCAATTTGTTTAAACTTACAAGAGAAGATCGTGAACAAATGGGAATTGCGAACTTACCAGAAAATTTAAAAGATGCGATCAAGGAATTAAAGAAAGATGATGTAATTAAAGAAGCACTTGGCGAGCATGTATTCAAAATGTTAGTACAAGCGAAAAGTAAAGAATGGGATGAGTTTAGAACTCACATTACAGAGTGGGAAATCGC
>CAZZJG010000082.1:0-4083 GCA_964654395.1 uncultured Candidatus Izemoplasmatales bacterium | reverse complement strand
AGTTCCGCAAGGAATCAGATATGTTAGATGTTTGGTTTGATAGTGGTACATCACACCAAGGTGGTATGACTGATTTTGGATTACCTTATCCAAGTGATCTTTACTTAGAAGGAAGTGACCAATATCGCGGTTGGTTTAATAGTAGTTTATCAACTGGTGTAGCGCACCTTGGGCAAAGTCCTTATAAAACATGTGTTACTCATGGTTTTGTTTTAGATGGTGAAGGTCGTAAAATGTCTAAATCACTCGGGAATGTTGTCGACCCACTGAAATTAATAAAACAAATGGGAGCCGATATTCTACGCCTTTGGGTCGCAAGTGTTGATTACCAAAGTGATGTACGTATCAGCGACCAAATGATGAAACAAGTAGCTGAGTCATACCGCAAGATTCGTAACACCATCCGTTTTATGCTTGGAAACATTAGTGATTTTAATCCTGAAAGCAACGCTGTTTCCTATGAAGATATGCCGGAAGTAGATCGTTATATGCTACAAAACTTCGACGAAATTGTCGCTAAAATACTAACACATTATGAAGAGTTTGAATTTGATGCAGTATACCGGACAATCACCAATTTCGTCACAAAAGATTTAAGTGCATTCTATCTTGATTTTACAAAAGACATTTTATATATCGAAGAGGCAGATTCACCTAGACGTAGAAGCGTGCAAACTGTTCTTTATGAAATGACGCTTTCCCTATTAAAATTACTTACACCAATATTACCTCATACTACTGATGAAGCTTATCAATATTTACCAAACCACGCTTTTGAACATGCCTATCTTGAAAATATGCCTGAGATTATTCGCGTGAAAGACAACGAATTACTTGTGAAATTCAATCGTTTGCTTGCAATTCGCGATAATATCAATAAGGCGCTTGAAGAAGCGAGAAACAACAAAGTAATTGGTAAAAGTTTTGAAGCTAAGTTAACTCTTTATCCTGACCAAAACATGAAAGAATTTTTGTTGTCTTTCAGTGATAATTTAGCGCAACTATTTATTGTGTCACAAATGGAAATAAAAGATCAAGGTGAAGGTAAATACCATTTTGATGGCTTCATGGTTGATGTTTTACCTGCAGAAGGAGAGCGTTGTGAACGCTGCTGGCAAATTGTTGATTATACAAATAATGGTTTGTGCGTTCGTTGTGAAAATATTGTCAAGCAATAATTAAAACACCGGTGATTTACCGGTGTTTTTTACTCGTTTTTGTTGAAATTACAATAAAATATAGTACAATACAACTGACGTTTAATCCTAAAATATGGTTAGGAGTGCACAAGTCCCCGGAAATTGACTTACGGCGTCGAAATTGTCTTTCTGGAGGTTGTGATGATTACTGCTTGGAATTGGCTGAAACAAAGGAAGAATAATGTTGCATGGTACATCGGTGGTTTGTTCACAATTGGGCTTGGAGTTAATTTATTAAAAGCATCTAACTTAGGTGCGGGGGCATGGGATACAGTGACAATTAATATACGCACATTTCTCCAACGAAATGTAGGTTGGCAATTTGTCACACTAGGAATGGTGTCGCTAGTTATTAGCCTTACACTATTTTCTATCGTCATTTTATACCGGCGACAAAAGAAATATGTTTTTATGCTCATCCCGGTATTTCTCGTTGCGTTTTTCATTGATTTTTGGAATATCTTGTTTTTCAAGGATTACCTAGAAGAAACTTTGACTTTTAGAATATTACTCTATACATCTGGTACCTTTGTGCTCCCACTTGGACTTTCCATGATTGTGAAATCTGGTTTCCCCGCTTTTGTTTTCGACGAATTAATGCTTTTGTTAGTAAAGATAACAAAGGCTAAACGCATTGTATATGTTCGTCTTGTTATTGAGTTTACGGGAATTGCATTTGGAAGTATTTTTGGTTACTTTGCATATTACGTAAACGATGGTACACTCGGTGCTGTCAATATTGGCAGTTTCATCATCGCATTTACGCTAGCACCAATTATGCAACTTTACTACAATATCTTGAAAGTCCCACATCAGTCCCATGCATAAACAAAATTCGAAAAAATCGTTACGTAATTTCCGTGACAGATTAACAATAAGAAACATAACATTTTACGTAACTGGAATGGCAATCATAGGTCTTGGTGTTAGCCCCATGATTCGTAGCGATTTTGGTGTTAGTAGCTGGGATACGCTCAATTATTCTTTAATGAATGCGTTAGATATTCCCTTTGCGCTTGCTAGCGCAATAACCGCTACTACAGCGTTATTACTGATTATTATTCTCTATCAAAGCCTAAGTTATTTTGTCATGATAATTCCGATTATACTGATAAGTTTGTTTATCTATCTGTTTGATTCAGTTATATTTACTTCTTTACAGTATGATAGCTATTTGGAACATATCGCAGGGTTTATCTTTGGTATGTTATTACTTCCGCTTGGTGGAAGCCTCATAATCATCACAAAACTTCCCGCTGCAGTGTATGATGAACTCATGCTTGCAGTAATGAGTAAGACTAATTCAACTAGGTTACCAATTGTGCGTTCTATCATTGAACTTACCGTTATATTAATTGCCTTGATCATTGGTATTATCGGTGGGATTGGCACGGGGCGCATTGGAGCTGGAACACTCGTTTTCGCTCTAGTAATCGGTTGGATGATTCGATTCTATTTAACCTTATTTGAAAGGATGGGTCTGTATGAAACTTAACAAACTGATTGACCACACGTATCTAAAAGCATTTGGTACAAGTGAAGAAATTAAGACACTCATTGACGAAGCTAAAGAGTATGATTTTAAAAGTGTCTGTGTAAATCCGTTCTGGGTACCATATGCAAATGAACAATTAAATGGAACGGATGTATTAGTATGTACTGTTATCGGTTTTCCTCTAGGTGCAAATACCATTGCAACAAAGGTGTTTGAAACAGAGGATGCCATTAAAAATGGTGCGGATGAAATTGACATGGTTTTAAACATTGGTAAAGTGAAGGAACATGACTATGATTTCATCGAAGAAGAAGTACGTCAAGTAAAAAAGGCTTGTGGCGACCATACTTTAAAAGTTATTTTGGAAACGTGTTACTTAACAAAAGAAGAAATTGAAAATGCTAGTAAAGCTTGTTACCGTGCGGGAGCTGATTTTGTTAAAACTTCAACTGGTTTTGGTACAAGTGGAGCTTTAGTAGAAGACGTTAAACTAATGAAAAGTATCTTCGTTGATCGTGAAGTAAAAGCTTCAGGCGGCGTTCGTAGCGCGGAAGATGTTGCGAAAATGGTTGAAGCTGGCGCAACACGCATTGGAACAAGTAGCGGCGTAAAATTAATGAAAGGTCTTACGTCCGATTCTGACTATTAAGGAGGTAATTATGTCAACACCACATATTTCAGCAACTAAAGATCAAATTGCAAAAACAGTCTTAATGCCTGGTGACCCCCTTCGTGCAAAATACATTGCAGACACTTTCCTAGAAGATGTTGTACAATTTAATACTGTCCGCAATATGTTTGGATTCACTGGTACTTATAAAGGTAAACGAATCAGTGTTATGGGCAGTGGAATGGGAATGCCATCAATTGGTATTTATAGTTATGAACTATTTAAGTTCTTCGATGTAGAAAATATCATCCGAATCGGTAGCTGCGGTGCATATACAAAAGATTTAAATCTTTATGATGTTCTCCTAGCAGAATCTGCATGGAGTGAATCAACCTTTGCTAAAACACAAGGTAACTACGAAGATGACACAACTTATCCAAGCAAGCATTTGAACAACAAAATTATCGCTATTGCGAAAGAACTACAAATCCCTGTAACTACTGGTAAAATTCATTCAAGTGATGTTTTCTATCGAGAAAATTTCGATGACTATAAACAAATTCGCGATGAACACGGCTGTATTGCAGTAGAAATGGAATCTTTTGCGCTTTTCCATAATGCAAAAGTGACTGGCAAAAACGCTGCATGTCTTCTTACTGTATCTGACAACTTAGTAACTAAAGAAGAGACAACTGCTGAAGAGCGTCAAAATGCCTTCACCAAAATGATGGAAATAGCTCTAGAACTCGCGGAATAAAAAAAAGAGCTTCGGCTCTTTT